>DATLZL010000130.1:0-5046 GCA_035574035.1 Binatia bacterium
GGCGGGGTGCCATGACGGAAGTGTCCCTCGAGCGCCTGATCGCTGCCCGCCGCGAGGCGCGGGCCATCGAGCCGCCGAGCGCGGTCCGGCGGCTGTCGGTCGCCGAGGCCTACGCCGTCCAGGATCGGCTCCGCGAAGCGCTGCTGGCCCAGGGTGAGCGGCTGGTCGGCTGGAAGGTCGGTCTCACCACGCGGGCCGCGCAGCAGCAGTTCGAGGTCGAGGAGCCGGTGTCCGGCTTCCTGCTCGCCGGCGGCGTCCACCCGAGCGGCGCCGCCCTGCCCAGCGCGCGGTTCGCGGGCCTCGGCGTCGAGGCCGAGGTCGCCTTCGTCATGGAGCGCGATCTGGCCGGGCCGGGCGTCACGCCCCTCGAAGCCCTGCGCGCCGTCGCCGGCGCGCTGCCGGCGCTCGAGGTGGTCGACTTCCGCTTCGGCGGCCGGCCGGTCGGCACGGACATGATCGCCGACGGTGTCTTTGCCGGCGCCGTCGTGCTGGGCGGCGTGCTGACGCCGGTCCAGGGCCTGGAACTGGCCCTGGAAGGGCTCGTCTACGAGCTGAACGGCGCCGTGGCCGCGACCGCGACGGCGGCCGAGGTGATGGGTAGCCCGATCAACTCGCTCGCCTGGCTCGCCAACCACCTCGGCGGACGCGGCCTCGGCCTGCGGGCGGGCGACCTCGTCATGTCGGGGTCGGTCTCCGTGCTGCTGCGACCGAAGCCCGGGGACGTCGTCCGCGCGACGTTCACCCGCCTGGGCGCGGTCACGGTCCGGTTCGGCTGATGCGGCTGGCCGGGCAGGTCGCGGTCATCACCGGGGCCGGTGGCGGCATCGGCCGGGCCATCGCGCTGGCGCTCGCCGGCGAGGGCGCGGCACTGGCCCTGGCCGATCTCGGGGAGGCCGCGCAGCCGGTGGCCGAGGAGGCCGGACGGGCGGGCGTCAAGGCGCTGGCCGTGACCGCCGACGTCACCCGGAGCGCCGACATGGCGGCGCTGGTGGACCGGGCGGGCGACGAGCTGGGCGGGCTCGACATCCTGGTCACGTGCGCCGGCGTGGGCGGCCCGGGGCTCCTGCTGGAGCAGGACGAGGCCGAGTGGCTGCGGGTGATCGACGTCAACCTCGGCGGCACCTACCGCGCGGTGCGGGCGGCGCTGCCGCGGATGATCGCGCGCGGCTACGGCCGGATCGTGACGGTGGCCTCCGTCTTCGGCCGCCACGGCGGCTCCGGCTACATCACCGCCTACGTCGCCTCCAAGCACGGCGTGATCGGGCTCACCCGGGCGCTGGCGGCCGAGCTCGGGTCCCAGGGCCACCGCGGGATCACGGTCAACGCCATCTGCCCCGGCTACGTGCGGGCCGGCATGGGGATCCGCACGCAGCTCACGAAGGCCGGACCCATGTCGGGCGAGGAGATCTTCGAGCGGTGGTACCGGCGCCAGGTGCCGCTGCGCCGCATGATCGAGGCCGAAGAGATCGCCCATGCCGCCGTGTTCCTGGCCCTGCCCGCCTCGGGCGGCGTCACCGGTCAGGCGCTGAACGTGGACGGCGGCTTCGTGATGTCCTGAGGGAGGCTCGGATGTCGACGGTGCTCTACGAGCAGAAGGACCGGGTGGTGACGATCACGATCAACCGCCCGGAGGCGATGAACGCGATCGACCCCGAGACGCACGAGGCGCTGGTGGCGGCCTGGGTCCGGTTCCGCGACGACGACTCGGCCTGGGTGGCCATCCTCACCGGGGCCGGCGACCGGGCGTTCTCGGCCGGCGCCGACCTCAAGAAGATGATCCCGGCCGCCTTCTCCGGCGGGCGGGGATACGATCCCGTGGCCCACAACGCCTACGGCCTGGGCGGCATCACCCGGGGCCTGGAGATCTGGAAGCCGATGATCGCCGCCGTCAACGGCTTCTGCCTGGCCGGCGGGCTCGAGCAGGCCCTGGCCTGCGACTTCCGGATCGCCGCCGAGCACGCCCGCTTCGGCCTCACCGAGGTCCGCTGGGCGATCATGCCCGGCGCCGGCGGCACCCAGCGTCTGCCGCGGGTGGTCGGGCTCACGAAGGCGATGGAGATGATCCTCACCGCCGAGCCCATCGACGCCCAGGAAGCCCTGCGGATCGGGCTCGTGAACCGCGTGGTGCCGCTGGCGCGGTTGATGGACGAGGCGCGGGCGCTGGCCGAGACGCTCTGCGAGCGAGGGCCCCTGGCGCTGCGGGCGGCCAAGGAGGCGGTGCTCCGCGGCCTGTCCCTGCCGATGGCCGACGGCCTGCGCCTGGAGGCGTTCCTGGCCGGCACCCTGCGCGGGACCGAGGACGCGGCCGAGGGACCGCGCGCCTTCGCCGAGAAGCGCAAGCCGAACTTCAAGGCCCGGTGAGCGCGCTCACCGTCGCCGACCTGGCGGCCCGGACCCGCGAACGCCTGGCGCGGCACGCCCGCCGCATCGTCGCCCCGACGGGGCTGGTGCCGGCGGCGGTCCTGGTTCCCATCGTCGACCGGGGGGAGCCGTACCTGGTGTTCGCCAAGCGCACGGAGAGCGTCGGCCACCACCGGGGCCAGATCTCGTTCCCCGGCGGCGTGGTGACCCGGCACGACCGCTCCCCGCTGGAGGCGGCGCTGCGGGAATGCGAGGAAGAGATCGGCCTGCCGCGCGAGGCGGTGGAGGTCCTGGGCGCGCTCGACGACACCGAAACGTTCGCCACCGGGTTCGTCATCACGCCCTTCGTCGGCCTGGTGCGGGGCCGGCCCCCGGCCTGGCGTCCTGACGGGGAGGAGATCGACCGGGTGATCGAGGTGCCGTTCGCCGCGCTCGCCGCGCCGGGGGCCTTTCGCGTGGAGCGGTGGGAGCGCGACGGCGTGGCGCGCCCCGTCCACTTCTTCGACTACGACGGCGAGACGATCTGGGGAGCGACGGCGCGGATCCTCAAGCACTACCTCGACCTGATCGCGACCTGAGGCCCGCCCGCGGAGAGCGGCCGCTCGCCGGCCGGCTCGCCGTTACCGGGAAACGCGGCTCGGAGCCACCGCGGGGGGCCTCACGGCCACCAGAGATAGAGGAAGCGGGGGCCCGTCACGCCGAGGGCGGCCAGCGGCGCCAGCGCCGACTCCAGGGCCGAGCCGCCGGCCTCGGCCTGGGCATAGTAGGTGGCCCGGTACTGGCGCGGGCGCTTGTAGATCACGACGCGGGCCTCGTCGAGGCCGGCCGCCCGGCGGGCGGCGGCCAGCGCGTCGGGCAGGTAGCCGACGGCGTCGACGAGCCCGTGGCCCAGCGCCTGCTCGGCGGTGTAGATGCGCCCATCGGCCAGCCGCGCCGCCGTCTCGCGCGGCAACCGCCGCCGCTCCACCACCAGGTTCACGAACTGGGCGTGCAGCGAGTCGATGACCGACTGGAAGATGGCCCGCTCCTCGTCGGTCAGGCGCCGGAAGGGGCTCCCCATGTCCTTGTGCTCGCCCGACTTGATGGTCACCGGCGCCACGCCCAGCTTCTCCATCAGCTGCTGGGCGTTGAGGCTCAGCATGATGGTCCCGATGGAGCCGGTGACGGTGGTGGGGTGGGCGACGATGGTGTCGGCGGCCAGCGCCACGTAGTAGCCGCCGGAGGCGGCCACGTCCATCAACGCGGCCACCACCGGGATCCCGGTGCGCTGCCGGAAGAGCGCGAGCTCGCGGTAGAGGATGTCGGAGGCCGTCACCGTCCCGCCCGGGCTGTTGATGCGGAGCAGGAGCGCGCGGACCTTGGCGTCGTCGCCGGCCTTCTTCAGCTCCTCGCGGAACCGCACCAGCAGCGGCACCCGCGGCGGCGGGGTCCCGACCGTGAGCGTCGGGTTGACCGCCTCGTCGCTCAGGATGCCGGACAGATCGACCAGGACGATCTTGGCCTCGCCCCGACCCTCGACGGTCTCCTCCTCCAGCGGGCGGATGCGCGGCGAGAGGTCCACCGAGATCACCGAGCAGCCGGACAGGACCAGGGCGAGGACGATGATCGGCCACGGGCGCGCCGGCGACGGCATCGTCCCGAGTATACCCGGCGTTGCCCGGGGGCCCGGCCGCGCGCGATAATCCGCCGCCGTGGCCGACCTCTCCCTCGACGACGTCCGTGCCGCCGCCCGCCGGATCGGCGATGCGGTCCTCCGCACGCCGGCGCTGAGCGTCGAGGCGTGGGACGCCGTGACCGGCTACCGCGTCGTCTTCAAGTGCGAGAACCTGCAGCGGACCGGCTCGTTCAAGATCCGGGGCGCCCTCAACCGTCTCCGCACGCTGTCCCCGGCCGAGCGGGCTCAGGGCGTGGTGGCTTTCTCCTCCGGCAACCACGCCCAGGGGGTGGCGCTGGCCGCCCGGCTGGTGGGCACGAGCGCCCTCATCTGCATGCCGAGCGACGCGCCGGCGCTCAAGGTCCAGGCCACCCGGGCCGCCGGGGCCGAGATCGTCTTCTACGACCGCCGCACCGACGACCGCGAGGCGCTCGCCCGCCGGCTGGCCGCCGAGACCGGCCGCGTCCTGGTCCCGCCCTTCGATGACCCGCTGATCATGGCCGGGCAGGGGACGGCGGCGCTGGAGCTGCTCGAGGACGCGGGCCCGCTGGACGCGCTGCTGGCGCCGGTCGGCGGCGGCGGGCTCATGGCCGGCTGCAGCACCGCGGCCCGGGCGCTGGCGCCCGGCATCCGGGTCATCGGCGTCGAGCCGGAGACCGCCAACGACACCGCGCTGTCGCTGGAGAAGGGCGAGCGGGTGACGATCCCGCCTCCGCCGACGATCGCCGACGGAGTGCGCATCACGACTCCGGGGGCGCTGACCTTTCCCATCTTGAAGTCGAACCTGGCCGGCATCGTGCTGGTCAGCGACGACGAGATCCGGGCCGCCGTGCGGGCGCTGGCGCTGCGGGCGCGGCTGGTGGTGGAGCCCACCGGCGCCGTGGCCGCCGCGGCCGTGCTGGCCGGCCGGGTGCCGCTCGAGCGCGGGGCCCGCGTCGGCGTGATCCTCTCCGGCGGCAACGTGGATCCCGGGCTCTTCGTCGACATCCTGGCCGGACGCTGAGCCGGCCCGCTCGCGGCTCAGCGGCGGT
>DATLZL010000131.1:0-3256 GCA_035574035.1 Binatia bacterium
TGGGGCCCGTTCTGGGCCGTGATCGCCGGCATGGTGGCCGGCGTGGCCATCGGCTACCTGACCGAGGTCTACACCTCCGGCAAGCCGGTCGAGCGCATCGCCGCCTCCTGCCAGACCGGGCCGGCCACCGACATCATCACCGGATTCGCGGTGGGCCTGGAGTCCACGGCCCTGCCCATCGTCGCCATCTGCGCCGCCATCTGGGTGGCCTTCGAGACGAACGGCCTGTACGGGATCGCGCTGGCCGGGGTCGGCATGCTGGCCACCATCGGCATCACGATGAGCGTGGACGCCTACGGGCCGATCGCGGACAACGCCGGCGGGATCGCCGAGATGGCCCACCTCGGCCCCGAGACGCGCGCCATCACCGACCGCCTGGACGCGCTGGGCAATACGACCGCGGCCATCGGCAAGGGGTTCGCGATCGGTTCGGCGGCCCTCACCGCGCTGGCCCTCTTCGCCGCCTACACCCAGTCGGTGGAGCTGGTCACGATCGACCTCACCGAGTCCCGCGTCATCGTGGGCCTCTTCCTGGGCGGGATCGTGCCCTTCCTGATCGCGGCGCTGACGATGAAGGCGGTCGGCCGGGCCGCCTTCGGCATGGTGCAGGAAGTCCGGCGGCAGTTCCGGGAGATCGCGGGGCTGATGGAGGGCACCGCCCGGCCCGACACCGCCCGCTGCGTGGAGATCGCGACCGCCGGGGCCATCCGGGAGATGGTGGCCCCGGGGGTGATGGCGGTCGTCCTGCCCCCGGTCGTCGGGTTCATCCTCGGGCGGGAGGCGCTGGGGGGCTTCCTGGCCGGGGCCACGCTCATGGGGGTGTTCCTGGCCCTCATGATGGCCAACGCCGGCGGGGCCTGGGACAACGCCAAGAAGCACATCGAGGCTGGCCACTTCGGGGGCAAGGGCTCGGAGGCCCACAAGGCGGCGGTGGTCGGCGACACCGTGGGTGACCCCTTCAAGGACACCTCCGGCCCCTCGATGAACATCCTCATCAAGCTGATGTCGGTCGTCGCCCTCGTCCTGGCGCCCCTCTTCCGGTAGCGAAGCGGGGTCCGGGGTGGTATATAGTTTTCGTTTACCCAGCGGCGGCCGCGTGGGTGCATCGTAGGAGGGGGGAGAAGCGTGACCAAGGTCATCGTCGAGCCCGACGAGTCCTTCGAGAGCGCGCTCAAGCGCTTCAAGAAGCAGTGCGAGAAGGCCGGGCTCCTGTCGGAGTTCAAGAAGCGGCAGCACTACGAGAAGCCGAGCGTCCGGAGGAAGCGCAAGGCGCTGGCGGCCCGCAAGAAGGCCAAGCGCCGCGAGCGGATGAACGATTAGCCTCAGCGCTCCCGACTCGGGCGCCGGCACTCCCGACGATCGCACGCGAGGGATGAGCCGCGAGATGGAGGCGGGCCGGATCTGGGGGCGCGGCGTCGAGTGGGACGCGGTCCGGCGGCTCCTCTCCCAGCAAGCCCAGACCCCCCTCGGCCGGGACGGGGCGCTGACGGCCCGTCCTTCCACGGACGTCCGGACCGTCGAGCAGGCCCTCGAGCTCACCCGCCAGGCGCGGGTGGCTCTCGGCCAGATCGGTCCCCCACCCCTCGACACGGCCGGCGACGTGCGCAGTGTCCTCGACAGCGCCCGCCTGCCGGGCAGCGCGCTGTCCGGCCCTGAACTGGCGGAATTTCTGCCCTTCCTCGACTGCCTGCCCCGCGTCGGAGCCTGGGGCCGGAACGTGCAAGCCGTGGCGCCCGGCGTCGCCGATGCGGTGCGCCGGCTGCCGGGGCTGGAAGACCTGGCCCGGGCGCTCACCAGCGCCCTCGAGGAGGACGGCAGCGTCCGTGACGAGGCCAGCCCCCGCCTGCGCCGGCTCCGGCGCGACCTGCGGGAGCGCCGCCGCCGACTCGTCGCCGACCTCGAACGGCTCTGGCAGGGTCCGGAAGCCGAGCGCCTCTTCGCCGACCGCTACGTCACCGTCCGCCACGGCCGGTACGTGGTCCCGGTCCGGGCCGAGGCCCGGCAGCGCCTGCGAGGGATCGTCCACGACCGCTCGCAGAGCGGCCAGACGCTGTTCGTCGAGCCCGAATGGGCCGTCGAGGCGAACAACGAGCTGGTCCAGCTGGCGCGGGAGGAGGAGCAGGAGACCGCCCGGATCCTGAACGCGCTCACCAGCGCCGTCCGTGCCAGGCTGGAGGAGCTCGATTTCGCCGTCGCCGTCCTGGCCGACCTCGACGCGCTGTTCGCCCGGGCCCGCCTGGCCGAACGCCTGCGGGCGACCGTCCCCGTCGTCACCGCCGAGCGTCGCATCCGGATCCGCTCCGCCCGTCACCCGCTCCTGGTGGCCCAGCGCTGGCAGGCCGGCGACGAGGCGGCCGGGGACGTCGTCCCTGTCGACCTCGAGCTGGACGCCCACCGTCCGCTGTTGGTCGTGACCGGCCCCAACGCCGGCGGCAAGACCGTCGCCCTCAAGACCTTGGCGCTCCACGTGCTCATGGCCCAGATCGGCTGTCACATCCCGGCCGACGAGGGGTCCGAGCTGCCCGTGTTCGAGCGCCTGTTCGCCATCATCGGCGACGATCAGAGCGTGGCCGAGAACCTCTCGACCTTCTCGGCCTTCGTCAAGCAGGTCCGCGAGATCCTGGCCGAGGCCGACGACCGGTCCCTCGTGCTCCTGGACGAGCTGGGGGCGGGCACCGATCCCGACGAGGGGGCCGCCCTGGCCCAGGCGATCCTCGAGACGCTGGCGGAGCGAGGCGCGCTCGTGGCGGCCACCACTCACCTCGAGCCCCTCAAGGCCTTCGCCTCCACGCACCCCCGCGCCCGCAACGCCTCGGTCGAGTTCGACGCCGCGACCCTCGGGCCGACCTTCCGGCTCCGCTACGACCGTCCGGGACAGAGCTACGCGCTGACCATCGCCGCCCGGCTCGGCCTGCCCGCCGATCTCATCCGCCGTGCCGAGGACCACCGCTCGCTCCACGCCGCCCGGCTGGCCGAGCTCCTCCAGCGCCTGGACGACTCGGCACGCTCGGAGGCCGAGCGCACCCGGGCCATCGAGCAGCACGAGCAGGAGGCGGCCGCGAGCCTGGCGGCCGCCCGGGAGGCCGAGGCGGCGGCCCTCACCCGGGCCCGGGAGATCGTGGAGCGCGCGCGCCGGGAAGCCGCCGCGATGGTGGCGGAGGTCCGGCGTGTCGTGTCGGCCGAGCTCGAGCGGATCAAGCGCGGGGAGCGCTCGCGACGGGAGCTGGCCGATGCCCGCCGGCGGGTTGGAGACACG
>DATLZL010000132.1:0-4701 GCA_035574035.1 Binatia bacterium
CCCGGCGCATCCGCTCCACTTCCGGCGCCCGGGCCTGCTTGCGCCACGCCTCGGCGCGGGCCCGCGCGATCGCCTGCTCGAATTCCAGATGCTCGTCCATCCCGCCCGCCTCCTCTCAGACGAGACCGAACCGACGAACCGAACCTACTTCTTCTTGAGCTCGACGGTGAGCGACACCACCTCCTTGGGCTTGATCGTCACCGGCACCTCCACCGGCCCGGTGTACGCTTGCCAGGCGACCAGGGTGTAGGAGCCGGGCGGCACGTCGGTGATCGTGAAACTGCCGTCCTTGCCGGTCAGGGCGTAGTAGGGGTTGTCGGCCACGTAGACCCAGCCCAGCATCCAGCCGTGGGCGTCACACTCCACCCGCACCAGGCCCGGCCGCTTGAGAAGCCGCCTCACCCGCTGGCCCTGGTTGGGCAGCGCCACGTTGAAGACCGTGAGCCGGTCCAGGAAGCCGTGCGTGTTGTGCAGCACCGGGTCGGAGTTGACGATCTCGATGTCGCCGGGCTGGACCACCTGCACGTGCGGCCTGAAGTCGCACTTGACGTTGTCGATGGCCGGCGGCTGGGGCGGCCGGTCCCAGGCCTTGCCCTTCTCGACCTTCCTCAGGTAGACGATCGCGTCCTGCACGCCCCGGTCCGGCCCCAGCAGCATCTGGGGGACCTCCCGCACCCCGCTGCCGCAGACCTCCCGGTCCTTGGTCGGGACCACCTTCCGGGGCGGGGGCGGCGGCCCCGGGTAGACGACCTTGCCCCGGAGGCTGCCGCCGTCGGGAACCGGGACGACCTCGTAGCCCTCGGCGACGGCCACGAGCGCCAGGGCGGCAGCAAACACGAGCACGATCACTCGGGTCAGAGACGTCATGACACCTTCCTCTCCTCTGCGAGCGCCGGGCGTCTCACCGGTGAGCCGGGCCGGTGGCGCCGGTCCCCGGCGGCTCCCCCTCGGCGTGGCAGACCTGGCACGACCGGCCCCCGATCTCCGAGACCAGGGCGTAGCCGGCGCCGTGCGAGCGCCAGATGGTCACGTCATAGCCCCGGTGGCTGATGGTCTTGAAGCGCGGCTTGTCCGAGAGGCCCAGCCGCGTGTACGCCTCCTCGGGGATGATGAAGAGCGAGACGTAGCGACCATCCACGCGGTACTCGAGGGCGGCCGCCTCCACGCCGCGCAGGTGCCAGATGCGCCCGCCCACGAACGTGAGCCGCTCGGTGCGAAGGTCGGGCAGCTGGACGTTGAAAGGCAGCCGCTGCCGGAACCAGTCCGCCGCCTGCTGGGGCGACACGCCGCGGACGTCGGCCGGCAGCTCCTCGCGGACCAGCCGCTGGTGCTGCTCGACGGCGGCCTCGGCCAGCTGCACCAGGACCCGGCGCGATCCCAGGTAGCTCTGGACGCCGAGCCCCAGGGCGGCCCCGAGCGCCAGCAGGGCCAGCGCCGCGGCCCCCACCACCACCGGGTGCCGCCACCGCCGCCGGGACGCCGCCGGCCGGCCCGGGAGCCCGGCCAGGACCCCGCGCACCCGCGCCCGCACCGCCTCCGGCGCCGGGTCCGGCCGGAACCGCCGCACGTAGGCCTCCTGGAAGGCCACCTCCAGGTCGGCCAGCCGCCGGCACCCGTCGCAGCCGGTCAGGTGGCGCTCGAGCGCGTGCCGCCGCTCCGGCGACAGCTCGCCGTCCACGTAGGCGTAGAGCTGGGACTTGGCCGCGCTACAGTTCATCGCCGAGTCCGGCCGTCTTCCGCTCTGGGCAGCGGGGTGCCTCGAGCAGGTAGGTCCGCAGCAGGTTCCGTCCCCGGTAGAGCCGGGACATCACGGTGCCCAGGGGACAACCCACCACGGCCGCGATCTGCCGGTACGAGAGTCCCTCGATGTCCCGGAGCTCCACCACCTCCCGCAAGGGCGAGGGCAGCCGGCGGATGGCCTCCCGCACCTGCTCGACGCTTTCGCGGCGCACCAGCAGCCCCTCGGGGTCGAGCGGGGTCGCGTGCAAGGGGCTTTCCGCCAGCGCCGTCGGCTGGATATCTTCGTCGCCGGCGGCCCAGGCTTCCTCGGGGTGCGACCGCTGGTGCCGAGCCCGGTCGAGGTGCAAGTGCCGCATGATGGTAAAGGCCCAGGGCCGGAAGTCCTGGGAGCGGTCGTACGAGGCGAACCGCTCGTAGGCTCGGGCCAGGCTCTCCGCCAGCAGGTCCTCGGCGTCCCGCGCGTTCCGGGTCAGGGCCAGGGCATAGTTGTGGAGCGAATCGAGGTGCTTGAGGACCAGTTCCTCGAACTGAGCCGACGCGGCCACGGCCCTCCCTCGGCCTCTCGCCTTATCTACGGCCTGGAGGCTCGGATATTCCCAGCCGGGTTGAAATCGGCGCGGCCCGCCGGTCCGACCGCACCGGTTCCGGGAACCCCGATCAGGGTCCCCGAGGGAGCCGGTGGACGCTTTCGGCCCGGTGCGGTTTCATTTGCCCACCCAGCCGGCTCGAACCCGGGAAGGGAGGCGATCGGGGTATGGCACGCGGTACCCGGCGCAACGCGCGAAGGGTGTCCCGCTGGGCCGTGGTCATGGCACTCGCCCTGGGCGGCTGCGCCCCGGCGACGGCGCCCGGGCGCGCCGCCGACGTGGCCTTGACGTGGGAGCGGCGCCTGGAGCGCCGGCCGGAGGCCCCGCCTCCGGTGCCGGTCGTCGTTTTCATGCACGGCTGCACGGGCATCTGGACCAGCGACACGCCCGCCTGGGTCAGCTTCCTAGCGAGCCACGGCTACGCCGTGGTCGCGCCCGACTCGTTCGCGCGGCCGGGCCGTCTCAGCAACTGCGATCCCCGGACGCTCACCACCGGGCGGGTGCCGGACGTCCAGCGCCTGCGCTACGAAGAGATCGCCTACGCCCTGGCGCGGGTGCGGGAGCTGCCGTGGGCCGACCGGGACCGCGTGTTCCTCATGGGTCACTCGGAGGGCGGCGTAGCGGCCTCCCTATGGGACCGGCCCGGCTTTCGGGGCGTCATCGTCTCGGGCCGGCCGTGCCGGGCGCGCTCGCCCCACTTGAGCGGGCTCTGGACCCCGCGAGGCGTCCCGGTGCTGAGCATCGGCTGGGCAATGGACCCGTGGTATCGCGGGCCGGGCTCGTGTCAGGGAACCCGGGCCCAGGTCGTCACGCTCCAGGGGATCGGCCACGCAACCTCGAGCAGTCCAGAGGCACAGCGGGCCGTGCTCGCCTTCCTCGACGCCCTCCGATAGGCCCGAGCGGCGGTCGGTGGTGCCGAAGGGGGGACTCGAACCCCCACGGGTTGCCCCACACGCCCCTCAAACGTGCGCGTCTGCCAGTTCCGCCACTTCGGCCGGTGCCCGGCGAGCGCCGGGCCAGCCGAGTATACCGCCGCCTTCGGGAGCTGACAAACGGCGCTCAGCGGCCGGCGAAGGCCGGACGGCCCCGGCGCAGCCGCGGATCGAGCGCGTCGCGAATCCCCTCGCCCAGCAGGTTGTAGGCGAGCACGGTGATGAGGATCGCCAGCCCCGGGTAGAGCGACAGCCACCAGCCGATCTCGATCACTTCCTTGCCGTCGCTCAGGATGTTGCCCCAGCTGGCGAACGGCGGCTGCACCCCCAGGCCCAGGAAGGACAGTCCCGACTCGGTCAGGATGGCCGCCGGGATGCCGAGCGTCATGGCCACCAGCACCGGCGCCATGGCGTTGGGCAGGATGTGGCGCCAGATGACGCGGAAGCCGCTGGCGCCCACGGCCTGCGACCACGTCACGAACTCGCGCTCCTTGAGGCTCAGGAACTCGGCCCGGACCAGTCGCGTCACCCCCATCCAGCCCGTGAGCCCGATGACGGCCATGATGGTCCAGATCGACGGGGTGAGGAAGGCCAGCACGGCCAGGAGCAGGAAGAAGCGCGGGAAGACCAGCATCAGGTCCACCAGCCGCATGACCAGCGCGTCGACCAGGCCGCCGTGGTAGCCGGCGGCGGAGCCCAGCATGATGCCGATGACGGTGGCGATGCTGACGGAGACGAAGCCGACCGCGAGCGAGACCCGGCTGCCGTAGAGCATGCGCGAGAACACGTCCCGGCCGAGCTGGTCGGTGCCCAGCCAGTGCACGACCGACGGGGGCTGCAGGATCTTCCGGGTATCGGGCCGGTTCGGGTCCCAGGGGGCGAGCACCGGGGCCAGCACCGCCACCGCGGCCAGCACGAGGACGAGGACGCCGGCGGCCAGCGCCAGCCGGTTCCGGGAAAGGGCGCGCCAGAAGTCGCGCATCGCCGCTAGCCGCGCCCGCGGCCCAGGCGGATCCGTGGATCCACCAGCCCGTAGGCCACGTCGGCCACCAGGCTGGCCAGGAGGGTGAGCACCGCCACGATCACCAGGTTGCCCATGATGACCGGGTAGTCGCGCTGGAAGACCGACTGGACCATGAGCTGCCCCATGCCCGGGATGGCGAACACGGACTCCACGATGACGCTGCCCCCGATGAGGCCCGGCAGCGAGAGCCCCAGGATGGTGACGATCGGCAGCAGGGCGTTGCGGAGGGCGTGCTTGCCGACGACGACGCGCTCGTCCAGCCCCTTGGCCCGCGCCACCTGGATGTAGTCCTGGCGGATGACCTCCAGCATGCTCTGGCGCATGTAGCGCGAGAAGCCGGCCAGCCTGCCGAACGTGGCCACGGCCACGGGCAAGATGAGGTGGCTCAGCAGGTACCACTGCTGCCTCCAGAAGGAGA
>DATLZL010000133.1:0-2528 GCA_035574035.1 Binatia bacterium
CGCGCTTCGCCGTCATCGAGGACCGCCAGGGAGACCGTATGACCCACGGCCCGGCCCAGGGCCTCCAGGACGGGCCGGCCGTGGTGGATCAGGGGCTCGGTGGCGGCCAGGGCGCCGGCGAGACGGTGGAGCGTGCCGCCCAGCGCGTAGCGCCCGGTCTCCGGGTCCTGGCGGAGCAAGCCCTCGGCCTGCAGCGTGGCGGCCAGCCGGTAGGCGGTGGACTTGGGCAGGCCCACCGCGGTCGCCAGCTCGGTGATACCCAGTATCGGCCGCTCGGGCCCGAAGGCCTTGAGGATCGCCGCCGCCCGGCGCACCGACTGGATCCCGTTGTTCCGCATCGTGGAACTCGAATCTCTCGATATGAAACGGGCCGCAGGCTACCGGCCGGCCGGCACGCTGTCAAGCGGACGGGCGGGGCGCGGGCCGCTCAGTCCCGCGTCAGCTCCCCGCGCACCCGCGCCGCCCCGGCGGTCATGGCGCAGAGCTTGGCGTAGGCCACCGCCCGCCGGGTGAACTTCAACCCGCAGTCGGGCGACAGCCAGAGCCGGTCCGGCGCGATCCGCTCGAGTGCGCGGCGGATCCGGGCCGCCACCGCTTCCGGCGTCTCCACCTCGTCCGTCTTCACGTCCACCACGCCGAGGCCCAGGTGCATCTCCTTGGGCAGGCGGGCGACGACGTCGTCGAACTGGGCCATGTCGTCCACCGCGAATTCCAGCAGCAGCTGGCGGGCGCGGGCCCCGAACATGGCCGGCATGAGGTCACGGTACGTCCCCGGGAACAGGCGGCGGCGCCGGTAGTTGCCGTAGCAGATGTGCAGCGCGATGTGGGCCGGCTCCAACCCGGCCACGGTCCGGTTGAAGGCCTCCACCGCCCAGGCCCGCACCTCTTGCGGGTAGCCGACCCAGACCGGCTCGTCCACCTGGATGAAGCGACAGCCGGCCTGGACGAGGTCGCGCAGCTCGGCGTTGAGGACCGCGGCCAGGTCGAAGACGAGCTCCCGGTCGGAGGCGTAGGCCCGGTTGTGGGCGCGCTTGGCCAGCATGTGAGGCCCGGTCACGCACACTTTCACCGGCCGGGTCGTGTGCGCCTGGGCGAAGCGCCAGTGGGGCACCAGCGGGAGATCGCCGCGCGCGACGCGGGACTCCACGATCGGGTCGGGCATCTGGATGGACGGGTCGAGCGTGCCGATCGGCCTGGGCGGACCGTAGAGCCGGAACCCGCGGATGTGCCGGTTGAAGAAGTACACCATGGTCTCCCGCCGCAGCTCGCCGTCGGTGATGAGGTCCACGCCGGCCAGCTCCTGGTCCTTCAGGCAGGACTTGACGGCGTTGTCGTGGGCTTCCTCGAGGTCGGCGTCGGTGAGCCGGCCGGCCTGGTGGGCCTCCCGCACGTGCTCGAGCCAGCGCGGCAGCGAGTAGCTGCCGATGACAGTGGTGGGCAGGATGTCGGGAATCCGGTCGGTCATGGCGGCCTCCGTCTCCCCGCCGCCCTCGATGTGGCTAGCGGGCGATGGCGTGGGCGCCCCGGCGGGGGTCGGCCCCGGCCCAGCGCGCGCCGTCGGCGCCGACCTGGACCGCGCACACCGCGCCGGCCCGCCACTCCCACTCCGGCCACACGGCCACGTCGTGTCCGAGATCCGCCAGCGCCTGGCGGGTCTCGGCGGGGATCCGTCCCTCGACCTCCGCCTTCCCCGGCGCTGCGCCATGCGGCCAGAACGAGTCGGGAAAGCTGCGGGAAGCGACGCGGGGCGCCTCCACCGCCGCCTGCAGCGGCATCCCAAACACGGCCACGTTGAGGAAGACCTGCAGCATCGCCTGCTGCTGGACGTCGCCTCCCGGCGTGCCGAAGGGCATGACGCGCCCCTGGTGGAACGCGATCGCCGGTGCCGGGGTCAGCCGGGGCCGCTTGCCCGGGGCCACCGCGCTCGGATGCCCGGGATCGAGCCAGCCCTGGGAGCCCCGCGGCGACACGACGCAGCCCACCCCCGGGACCACGGGCGCGTCGGCGTTGGGATCGCTCGGCGTGGCCGAGAACGCGTTGCCCTGGGCGTCGACGACGGCGACGTAGCTGGTGTCCAGGTGGTCGGCTTGTCCGCGGCCGCCGGCGACCGGCGCCGGCTCCCGCCGGCCGACGGCGGTGAGACGCCGCGGATCGCCCGGGGGCGGCAGCTCCCGCCACGCGCGCTCGCCGACCAAACTGCGCCGGGCGCGGGCGTACGCCTTGCTCAGCAGCTCCTCCGGGACGGCGACGACGGCCGGGTCACCGTAGAAGGCGTCCCGGTCGGCGAAGGCGATCTTGACGGTCTCGAGGATCCGGTGGAGGTACGCCGGCGAGTTGTGGCCGAGGCCCCCGAGATCGAGCCCCTCCAGCATGTCGAGCATGTGCAGCAGCACCGGGCCCTGGCACCAGAATCCGCACGCGGCCACGCGCCAGTCGCCGAACGTGGTTTCGAGCGCCGGGGCGACCTCGACCTCGAACGCCTCCAGGTCGGCCAGGGTCAGCGGCCCGTCCTCGCGCCGGTGGAACTC
>DATLZL010000134.1:0-8969 GCA_035574035.1 Binatia bacterium
CGGCCTCCCAGCGTCACGCTAGTCCATGAACGGCGTCGGGTCCACGTAGGTGACCGGCTTCATGATGGCGAAGGGATACCGCGGATCCTTCACCGTCTTGCCGTAGAGCTGGCCCCGGTTGGCCTGGTGGTCCTTCTCGCGGATCGTCATCTTGCCGTGCGGGGTCTCCACGGTCAGGCCGAGCAGGGCCTTGGAGACCTTGTCGCTGTCGGTGCTGTTGGCCTTGCGGATGGCCTCGGTCAAGAACTGCAGCGCGATGTAGCCCTGGATGGCCCAGGACGAGGGGTGCTCGTCCTTGAGGAACCGGCTCAGCCGCTGGGTGTACTCCCTGTGCTGGGGCGGGGCGCCCTCCCAGTAGAAGGCGTCGTAGGAGTTGCCCCAGATGCCGACCGGGTAGTCGTCGCCCATGGCCTTGGTCGACTCGGGCGAGCCGGCCTCGCCCACGCCCATGAAGTTGTACTTGATGGCGTCGAAGTAGCCGAGCGGCCGGGCCTGCTTGGCGAAGGTCACGAAGTGGCCGCCCCACAGCGAGGAGAAGACGGCTTCCGGCTTCTTGGCCATCTGGGCGTTGATGAACGGCGTGTAGTCGGCCTCGCCGAGCTTGGGCCACTGCTGGTCCACGATCTCCACGCCCGGCTTGATCTTCTTCAGGTGCTCGACGAAGGCGCGGGTGACGTCCTGCCCGTAGGCGTAGTCGGGGCTGATGGTGGCGATGCGCTTGACCGGCCACTTGGCCACGATCTCGGCCGCCGAGCGGCCCTCCATGGTCGTGGTCGCCGCCACCCGGAACACGTAGGGGTGGAGCTTGTCCTTGGCCGTCAGCTGGTCGGTCTTGGGGATGGGGGCGATGAAGACGATCTTGTTCTCCTTGGCCACCACGCTCACCGCCGGCCCCTCGGCCGAGGTCAGCGTGCCGACCAGGAAGTCCACGTTCTCGCGCAGGATGAGCTCGCGGCTCACCCGCACGGCCTCGTCGGCGTTGCCCTTGGTGTCGCGGGGCAGCAGCTCCAGCTTGCGGCCGAGGACGCCGCCCCTGGCGTTGATCTCCTCCACGAACATCTGGGCTCCCTTGAGGGCCGGCTCGCCGAAGAGGGCGCCGGGGCCGGACAGGATCATCGGGAACCCGATCTTGATCGGCTTCTGGGCGGCGGCGGGGAGCGGCGCCAGCAGGGCCGCCGCCGCGAGGGCAACCACGGCCACGGTGACGGTGCGTCGGTGCATGCCTGTTCTCCTCAGAAGAGAGGGTGGCCCGGAACGGTGGTCCGGATGCGGTAGAGCGACGTCGAGGCGGTGATGAAGAGCGAGCGGTAGTCGTCGTCGCCCCAGCAGAAGTTGGCGGTGTACTCGGGGACCTCGATCACCTCCATCAGGTCGCCGTCGGGGCTGAAGACGTGGATGCCGCCGGGGCCGCAGCAGTACACGTCGCCCCGGGCGTCGATCTTCATGCCGTCCGGCGCCCCGGGCTTGTCGCCCTTGGTCTCGGCCCACACCCGGCCCCCGCGCAGGCCGCCGGTCGGCGTCACCTCGAACACCCGGATGTGCCGGCGGGCGGTGTCGTTGATGAACAGCCGCTGCTCGTCGAGGGAGAAGCAGAGGCCGTTGGGGCGGTCGAAGTCGTCCACCAGCAGCTCGGGGCTCCGGGGGTCGGGCCCGACCCGGTAGACGCCCTGGAAGGGCAGCTCCTGCGGGCGCTCGACCCCGTAGAACTTCACCCGCCCGTAGGGCGGGTCGGTGAAGTAGATGCTCCCGTCCCGCTTGCAGACGATGTCGTTGGGGCTGTTCAGCTCCTTGCCCTGGTAGTGGCTGGCCAGCACGGTGATCCGGCCGTCGGGCTCCGTCCGGACCACCCGGCTGGTGGCGTGCTCGCAGGTCAGCAGCCGGCCCTGGCGGTCGTAGGCGTTGCCGTTGGCCATGTTGGACGGCTTGCGGAAAGTGGTGACGCCCTCCCGGGCCGACCACCGGCGCATGTGATCGCCGGGCATGTCGCTGAAGATCAGGAACCGGCCGCCCGGGTGCCACACCGGCCCCTCGGTGAAGAGGAAGCCGGTGCCCAGCCGCTCGAACTCGTGGCTCACTTCTTGCCCGGCTTGCCTCCCACGTACCAGTCGGGCGGCGAGACCTCCTCGAACACGACCCAGACCGCCTCCCGCGGCAGGCGCGCCACGTCGGCGATGGCGTCGGTGACGCGGCGGGCGATCTCGTCCTTGCGCTCCTGCCCGTGGCCCTCGTAGATGCGGATGTTCACGAACGGCATGGTCGAGCTCCCTCCCGGGGGTGGCGTTTGCGGGGGCGTAAAGTACCACGCGGCGCCGCCCGCCCACAAGCCGTAGAATGCCGGCGATGGCCGACCTCGCGAACGAGTTCTCCTGGTCGCGCAGCCGCGACGCGGCCTTCCAGGAGTGCCGGCGCAGGTACTACTACCACTACTACGGCGCCTGGGGCGGCTGGGAGCCGGACGCCCCGGCCGAGGTCCGGCGGCTCTACGTCCTCAAGCAGCTGGCCTCCCGCCAGCAGTGGGCGGGCCGGGTGGTCCACGACGCGATCGAGCTGGCCCTGCACGGGCTGCGCGAGGGGCGCACCGTCCCGGTGGAGGCCTTCGTCGCCGACGTCATCGAGCGCATGCGGGCCGAGTGGCGCTCCTCCCGGAGCGGCCGCTACCGCGACAACCCCAAGACCTGCGCGCTGTTCGAGCACGAGTACGGGGTCGAGCTCTCGCGCGAGGCCTGGCGGGCGGTGAGCGCCAACGTCGCCACCTGCCTGCGCAACTTCTTCCGCCTGCCGCTGCTGGCCGAGATCCGCCGGGCGCCGCCCGAGCACTGGTCCATCGAGCACTGGTCCAAGGTGTTCGACTTCGAGGGGACCCCGGTGTGGACGGCGCCCGACTTCGGGTTCTGGACCCCGGAGGGGCGGCTGGGGCTGGTGGACTGGAAGACCGGCGCCGGCAACGGCGAGAGCGCCGCCTTCCAGCTGGGCTGCTACGCCCTCTACGCCGCCGAGGTCCTGGGGGTCAAGCCCGACCAGGTCGACCTCTACGAGGTCAACCTCCGCGAGCCTCAGGTCACCACCCACCGCTGGGACGACGAGCGCCTGGAGGGCGTGCGCGAGCAGCTCCGGCTGTCCATCCGGGCGATGAAGGCCTACCTGGCCGACCCCGCCGCCAACGTGGCCGTGCTCACCGACTTCGAGCGGACGGAAGACCTGCGGATCTGCCGCTGGTGCAACTTCCGGGCGGTGTGCCGGCCGGAGCTCGCGGCCGGCGGGTGAGCGTCCGCCCGGAAGACCTCCGGCGGTTCCTTGTCGGCCACCGCGCCGCCGCCCGGCGGCTGCGGGCCGAGACCCTGCGGGCGCTCGGCGATCTCACGGTGGAGCAGGCGCGCGAGGAAGACGACCGGCTCCGCGCGGTGTGGCGGGAGCCGGAGTCGCCCGGGGAGCGCCGGGCGCTCGACCGCCTGGCCATCCGCGACCGGGTGGCGCTGCGGCGCAAGCTCGGCGCCGCCCGTCCGGTGGTTGTCGGAGCCAGGAGATCATAGCCGAGGGCGCCCGCGGTCGCGGTCTCCAGGCCCGTCGGCGCCAGGGCCACCGGCCACCGCCCCGCCGCGGACGACCTGGTAACGGCCCAGCGTGAACAGGAACCCGGCCAGGACGAGGTGCACGGCGATCGGCACGGTGTGACCGAGCCAGCGTCGCTCCGAGTGCGCCAGCATCGTGAGGACGTAGCGGGCCACCATCCCAGCGGCGTACAGGTAGCTCAGCCCGACCAGGAGGCGTCCCGTCCCCGGCGAGAGAGAGGCGAAGTAGCCCCGGCCGCGCGCCAGGTCGCGACAGGCCAGGCCCTGGACGATCAGGATGGCGACCTGCGTGCCGAGGAGCAGCGGGTACGGCACCAGTCCCGAGGTGGAAAACGGCGAGGCCGACGGCCGCACCCACTCGCTCAGGGGCGGCAGGAAGGCGGGCTCGACGGTCGCGGCCAGCGCCTGGGCCAGCACGCGGAGGAAGAACACTCCGGCCAGCAGCGCCAGCACCACGGCGTATCGTGACGGGCGACCTGCGGCCCTCACGTGCTCTGCACGACCTCGGCCCGGCTCTCGGCGTCCCACTCGGGACGGATGGCCGCCCACTTGTGCTGGCTGTCGCGGCGGCCCTGCCGGAACTCGGCGCGGCACACCCGCTCCGACCAGCCCGGGCGCATGACGTGCACCCGCGGCGGTCCCAGCCGCTTCGACGACCTCTTGGCGGCGTACTCGATGTTGAGTTCCCGCAGGGCCTCGTCGAAGGCGGCCACGAACCGGGCCAGCGTCGCCGCCTCCGGGGCCGCGCCGGCCGGCTCCACCAGCAGGTCGTACCGGCCGGCCTCCACGTCCGGGATGACGCGGAACTGCCAGACGTCGAGCCCCGTCGCACGCTCGGCGCGCCGCAGCGCGTCCTGAATCTGGTTGAGGTGGAGCTTCTCGCCGGTGATGCTGACCATGTCACGCCCCTTGCGGACGAAGGCCACCTTGGGCGTGCGCTGATGGAAGCCCTGGACCTCGACGATGTCGTTGAGGTCGTAGCGGTAGAGCCCGTTCCCCCCGGTCAGGATCAGGTAGTAGCGCTCGCCCTCCTTCAGCTCATGCGCCAGCGCGACCGGCGGCGACGGGTCCTCGATGTCCGCCTCGCGGACGAACTCGAAGAACGTGCGGTGGACGGCGAGGACCCCGGCCGGCGAGCCGTCCTCGACCGGGACGGTCAGCCGGCCCTCGCTGGCGACCAAGCCGAGGTCACGCCGCGGCACGTGCTCGCCGTAGTAGCGGCCCACCCGGCGGGCCAGGACGCCGGCGTTGCCTCCCAGCCAGCACCCGACCAGGGCCAGCCCCGGCCAGCACGAGCCCACGACGCCCGAACCCAGCGCCCTGGCCACGACCGCCGCCCGCTTGGGGTCGGGGCGCAACGTGCGTTCCACATCCCGCCGGATGCCGTCGCCCACCGGCGCCCCGAGCCCGCCGTCGTGGATGGCGCGGACGATGTCCTCCGCCCGGGCCAGCGCCACCTCCGCCAGCCGGATCAGGGTGCTCGGGTTGGGCGTGCCGAGCGCGGACACGTCGCGGGCCAGCGCCAGGCGCATCGTCACGAAATAGCGCGCGTCGTAGTCCTCGATCAGCGAGACCTCGTAGGGCAGGACGTGGGCACGGCGGACCAGCCAGGGCAGCTGCTGATAGGCGAGGCCCGACATCGAGCCGAACGGGATGCCGGTCGCCGTCCGGCCCTCCACCGCCGGGCTCACGATCGTCAGCACCTGCCCGTCGAACAGGCCCGGATGGTCGCGGAGCGCGTGGACCGTCCACAGGCGCATGAGCGCCGCTAGCTCGTCGCGCCAGGTCGCGGTCACCGGAATCAGCTTCGGCTGTCCGGTCGTCCCGCTGGTGGTCGCGAACATGAACGGGGCCTCGCTGGTGAGCACGCCGGGCTCGCCGGCCACGAGGCGGGCGACGTAGGGCCGGAACGCCTCGTAGTCCCGGATCGGCAGCCGGCGCGCGTACTCGGCCGTGCTCCGGATCGTCGCGAACCCGTGCTCGCGCCCGAAGACCGTCGCCGCCTCGCGCTGGAGCAGGGTGCGGAGCAGGTCCGCCTGGGCCCCGGCCGGGTCGGCCGTCGCGTGCTCGAAACGCCGACGCTCCGCGCGGACGCGAGCCTGGAGGCCCACCCGGAGGAGCGCGGCAGCGAGCGAGCCCATCAGGCGAGCTCGTGGACCGTCCGGGCGTAGCGCCGCAGTCGACCCTCGTCGATCCGCACGCCGAGGCCGGGGCCGGTCAGGAGCCCGGCCTCGCCCCGGTGGCCGAACCTCACCGGCTCCACGCTCACGTCCTCGACGAGCAGGAGGGTGCCGAACGAGCCCTCGACGAAGTCGACATCCGGCAGCCCGGCGGCCAGATGCCGTCCGGCGGCGGAGAGGATCGCCGTCTCCCCGACCTGGCAGCCGACCTGCAGCCGCACCCCGGCCGCCGCCGCCCGGGCCGCCATGTCCAGCGTGCGGGTCAGCCCCCCGCACTTGGAGACGCGCAGGTTGAAGTAGTCCGCTGCGCGGGCCGCGATGAGCGCCTCGGCGTCGCCGAGGGTCACCAGCGACTCGTCCGCCATGACCGGCACCCCGGTGGCGGCCTTCAGCCGGGCCAGTTCCTCCACCGCGCCCCGCGGCAGCGGCTGCTCCACGCAGGCGACATCGAACTTGGCCAGTGCGCGGAGCGTGGCCACCGCCTGGTCGAGCGTCCACGCCCCGTTGGCGTCCAGGCGCAGCCGCACCGGCGGCCCGAGCGTCTCGCGCACGGCGCCGACGCGCGCCTCGTCGTGGGGGAACCCGACCTTGACCTTGACGTCCCGGAATCCGACGACCTTGAGCTGCCGCGCGTGCTGGCGCGCGGCGTCGAGCGAGCCGGCGGTGATGATACCGCTGTACACGACCTTCGAGCGTCGGGGTGGCAGCCAGCGGGCCAGCGACCACTGCCGGCGGCGCAGCGCGCAGTCCACGACGGCGGTCTCGAGCGCGGCCCGCGCGGCGTGGCCGGCCACGATTCCAGCCGGGCGGGGGTCGGGGATGAGCGCCCCGATGGCCGACAGGGCCTCGGGGCCGCCGCCCTCGGGCACCTGGCGATCGGCGACCGCCGGCCAGAGGTCCTCCACCAGGCTGCGGACCACCGTCTCCGGCGTCTCGCCGGTCACGTACGGTCGCGCGACCCCCTCTCCGAAGCCCTCCGTGCCCGCCTCGTCCTGGACGCGGACCACCACGGAGTCGGACCAGCGACGCTCGCTGGCGCTATGCCGGAAGGTCTCGACGAACGGGATCCCGAGGGCGTAAACCGTGCCGGCGACGAGCCTCACGCGTCCGTCATGCCCGTCGCCCGGGCCAGCGCTTCAGCGCCGAAGTAGCGCTTGATGAAGACGTTCTCGCGCAGGGCCATCTCGATGATGGTCATGGCCTCGTCGGGGGCGAAGTCGTAGTAGGCGATGTAGTGCTCGAGGTCGTCGAGGCCCTGCTCGGCGTGGCGGATGTCGACCTCCGAGTGGTGGGTGAACCAGGCCAGCGCCTCCGGCGACAGCCCGCAGTGGGTGGCCAGGGCCCGGGCCACCCGCCCCGCGACCCGCGACAGCATGTACTCGAACGCGACGATCTCGGCCAGCGCCGCCAGGCCGAACTCCTTGAGCGTCCCGTAGAGAATGGGGGCGACGACGACGCGCTTGATGTCGGCATCCGCCAGCCGCTCCAGATCGGGAAGGCGATGGGTGAGGCCGGCCCCGGCCGCCAGCTCGCGGAGCAGCGAGGGGTGAGCCGTCCCGTCCTCCTCCTCGATCCCGAGCTCCTCGAGCATGTTGTGGAGCAGGTTGGGGGCGGCCGCCGGCGGGGCCACCGAGTACAGGAACGCGAGGAGCTGCGGCGAGCGCAGGTGGGCGCGGACGACGTTCTCGATGAAGCGGTCGTACTCAGCGCGCGAGGCGCCGCCGCGCTCCAGGGCCTGGAACTCCGGGCTGCCGACGAAGTCGACGACCTGCTTCTCGAAGCCCGCTTCGATCGCAGCGCGGAGCGGGCGAGGGGCGCTCGCCGCTGTCTCCATGGGTCACCTGGCCCGCATCAGCGGGGGCGCGGGGCCGACCTCACAGTCCAGTCCCGGTCGTTGAGGGTGGGGATGTCCTCCGGCTTGACCACGCCGGTGCGCGTGCTGCACCCCAGCAGCGCCAGCCCGATCAGGAGGGCGGGCCACCATCCGCTCATCGCCGTCCCTCGCCGGCCCGGGCCAGCAGCGAGCCGCCGTCCGGAGGTCCGAGGCCAAGCTCGGGATAGCGGTCCATCAGATCGAGGATCGCTTGGACCATCCGGGCGAGCAGGTCGCGCATCCCGCGGCGCACCGAGTCGTTGAAGATGCCCTGCGGCCAGATGACCGACGTGAGCTGGCCCTTGGCGAAGAAGGTCCGCTCGGCGTGGAGGCCCGTCCTCGACGTCGCCACCAGCCTGACGTGGAAATCGCTCTCCACGGTCGTGCTCCAGGCGCCGACGACCGGCTCGACGAACAGCTTCAGCAGGAGCCCCTCGATCTTCACCGCGCTGTCCCGCGCCCCGGCTTCCGAGGTGAGCACCATGAACCCCGACGCCGCCAGCTCGCGGGCGAGGGCGGCGGCGATCCACTCGGCCGGGTCGCCCTGGCACAGGGCCGAGGCCGTCTCGTTGCCCCAGCCCCCCTTCTGAACGCCGCACCGGCTGCGCAGTGGCCGCTCGTCCCGGAACGGCAGGACGACGATGACCTGCCGCTGGTTGCCTCCCGGGATCGGTTGCTCCAGGCCGGATTCGGGCGGCTTCACGCTCACGTCCGCCAGTGCGCACGCCGAGACACTGACGGCGACGAGGGCGAAGAGCGAAAGGCCCCGGAGGAGAAGCAAGGGCACCTCCCGGCCATCGCGGCACAGCGGCGGCGCCGGGGAGCGGCGCGCCGCCATTAATACCTCGCCGGGCAAGCGGCCGTCAAGGCTCGCTGCGAAAGTCCAGGAACTGCCGGAGCGCCAGCGACTCGAAGGGGTGTCGCGGGAACGGATCCTTCATACGGGCGCCCGTCGCCACGAGTCGAGGACCAGCGACGCCGGGGAAAAGGCCTGCGGCGTGACCCTCTCGGCCAGGAGTCGGATGGCCGTGGCCGGGGCCGCTCCCGGGGCCTCCTCCCGCACCGTCAACCGGGCCAGCTGGAGGCCGACCAGCAGCAGCATGGCGGCAACCGCGCCGCCGGCGAGCAGGTGACTCGCCTTGGCGACGGGTCCAGGTAGGTAGCCGAGGCCGCCGATCAAGAGGACGGGGAGAACGCTCTGGACGAAGGCCGCGCCGACCCCGGTGGTCACCGGTCCGGTTCCTCCCTCGCGCGGGCGGGCGCGCCCGCGGCGAGGGCGGCGCAGCGGGCGGCGAGCGGGGCCATGCCGAGCGCCTCGGCCAGGCGACGGGCCTCCCCGAGGCGTGC
>DATLZL010000135.1:0-3408 GCA_035574035.1 Binatia bacterium
AGCGCGGCCAGCACGTTCGGCGACCGGCCGCTGGTCGTCAGCGCCACCAGCACGTCGCCGGGCCGGCCCAGCGCCTCCACCTGGCGTCGAAAGACGTCCTCGTACCCGCAATCGTTGGACCAGGCGGTCAGCACGCAGGAGTCGGCCGTCAGCGCCACCGCCGGCAGCGGGCGGCGGTCCGGCGCCTTGAAGCGCCCCACCAGCTCGCCCACGAAGTGCTGGGCCTGGCTGGCGCTGCCGCCGTTGCCGCAGGCCAGCACCTTGCCCGCGCCCGTGAAGCAGCCGGCCAGCACGTCGGCCGCGTCCACGACGCGCTCCCGCAGCCGCCGGCGCGACTCGCGCAGCACGGTGACCAGGTCGTCGAGGGCCCGCTCGACAGTGGCCAGCTCCACCGCCTGCTCGCGTCGGCGCGGGTCGCCGGCGGCGAGCACGTCCTCGTAGAGCGCGGCCACCCCGTCGGCGACGCGCGACCAGGTGAAGAGGTCGTGGGCCCGCCGGATGGCCTGGCGCCGGACGACATTCATCAGGCGGGGGTTCCGGAGCAGCTGGGCGATGCGCTCGGCCACGGCGCCGGGGTCGTGCGGGGGCACCAGGTAGCCGGTCTCGCCGTCGCGCACCGTGAACTTGATGCCGCCCACGTTGCTGCCCACCACCGGCGTGCCGCAGGCCATGGCCTCGACCGGCGTGATGCCGAACGGCTCGTACCAGGGCACGGTGACGAAGACGTCGGCGGCGCTGTAGTAATACTTGAGCACCTCGCGCCCCCGGCGCCCGACGAACTGCACGGCGTCGGCCACGCCCTCCTCGCGCGCCACCGCCATCAGCCGACCGATCTCGGGGGTGGCGCCGGGGTCGGGGTCGTTGGACTCCCCGCCCACGATCAGCATCCGGGCCGCGATGCCGTGCTCGCGCCGCAGCCGGGCGAAGGCCCGAAGGGCGGTGTCGACTCCTTTGCGGGGCACCATGCGCCCGAGCTGCAGGATGAGCGGCTCGTCGGGCAGGAGGCCGAGCGTCACCCGGGCCAGCGCCTTGGAGATGGGCCAGAGCTCGGCGGGGTCGAAGCCACCCGGGATGATCGTGATGCGGGCCGGGTCGGCGTTGTACCAGCGGATCAGGTCCTCCTCCTCCTGCGGGCACTCGGCGATGATGTGGTCCGCCTCCATCACGACCCGGTCCTCGATGGCGAAGCGCTCGTCGGGGAAGTCGTCGGCCTGCTGCTGGTGCAACCGCCGGATGCGCCCCAGCGCGTGGAACGTCACCACGAACGGCAGCCCCAGCGCCTGCTTGAGCTCGGCGGCCACCAGGCCCGACATCCAGAAGTGGGCGTGGCCAATCGCGTAGCGGGGGCGCTGCCGGCGCGCGAACCGGGCCACCCAGTCGGTGAAGTCGCCCATGTAGGGCAGCAGCGCCTCCTTGCGAACATAGGTCGGCGGCCCTACCGGCACGTGGATGATCCGCACCCCCTCCACCCACTCCGCCGTCTCCGGGAGGAGAGCGCTGTCGCGGCGGGTGAAGATGTCCACCTCGTAGTCGAGCCGCGCCAGGTGACGGGCCAGCTGCCCGACGTAAACGTTCTGGCCTCCGCTATCGGTGCCGCCCAGGATGGCGAGCGGCGAGGCGTGCTCGCTGATCATCGCCACGCGCTTCTTCCCCGTCATGACTCCACGCCCCCCCGGCCCGATGTACTTTCGACAACGCGCCCTATGAATTTCGCTTCCCGACTCGCCGGCCGGTCCGTAGAATCGAGTCAAGCAGTCGGCAATCGTTTTCACACTCGATGGTCCGCTCCCGGCCGTCCTGGCGGTTGGCGCCCGCTCCCCGGCGCCTGCTCGACGGGTTCTCGCCCGACGTGCGCCGGGCGCTCACCATCGACGTGGCGGCCGCGGTGCTGGGCGTGCTCTTCACAGCGCTCACCGGGCCGTTCCACGGTCTCTACCTGCGCCGCGAGCTCGGCGCGACGCCGTTGGTGTTCTCGCTGCTGGCCTCGGCCAACGCCGGCTGTCTCCTGCTGTCCGTGGTGCTGTCGCGGGCCGTCTCCGGCTGCCACCCCCTGACCGCCGTGGTCTGGTGCGCGGTGCTGGCGCGCGGCCTCTACCTGCTGGTGCCGCTCATCGCGTCGCCGTGGCCCTTCGTCGGCATCCTGGTCGGCGGGACCCTGCTCGGCGCGGTCGGCGGGCCGGCCCAGGCCGCGCTGGTCCAGCAGGTGTACCGGCGCGAGGAGCGGGGCCGGGCCCTGGCGGTAGTCCGCGTGGCCGCCGCCGGCTTCGGCATCGCGCTGGCCCTCGCCGCCGGCCACCTGGTGGCGGCGCTCGGGTACCGGGTCGTGTTCGCCGGCGCGGGCCTGTTCGGGGTGGCGGCCGCCCTGGTCCTGCGCCGGCTGCCGGTGCCGCCGGCGCCGCCGGCCGAGGCCTCGCGCGTGAGCCGTGCCGGTGCGGCATGGACCATCGTGCGGGAGGACGTCGCCTATCGCCGGCTGCTGCTGGCCTCCTTCGTGTTCGGCGGCGGCATCTGGCTGATGATGCCGGCCACGCCGCTCCTGCTGGCCGACGTGCTGCAGGTCACCACCGCTCAGGTCAGCACCCTGGCCGCGGTGGCCGCCGCCACCGGCATCGCCGGCAACCTGCTGTGGGGCCGGCTGGCCGACCGTCACTCGAGCCTCACCACGCTGCGTGCGGTGTACCTGGTGGGTGCGCTGACGCCGCTCGCCTACTACGCCGCCGCGTCGCCCTGGATGCTTGTCGCCGCCACCCTGACCGAGTCGCTGATGGCCACCGGCCTGGACCTGGTCTGGATGCTCGTGGTGATCGACTTCGCCGGCCCCCGCCGGGCGGCATCCTATGCCGCCATCGCGGCCACGCTGGCCGGCGTGCGCGGGGTCCTGGCCCCGCTGGTGGGCGGCATCCTGATCCAGACCGCCGGCCTGTCCGCCGTCTACCTCGCCGCGGCCGCCCTGATGGGGCTGGGCGCGCTGCTGGTGAGCCAGCAGATCCGCCAGATCCGCCAGCAGGCCCCGTTCGCCGCCGCCCAGTGCGTGCGGATCGGGCTCACGCGCCTGCGGCACGCCCACCTCGCCCGCTGATTCGGCCGCCCCCCGGCGCCGCACCTAGAAGACCCCGCGGTACCAGGCGCACCCGCGGCAGACCTCGGGCGGCCGGTGCTCGAGCAGGGCGCGGCGGAACTCGACGTAGGGCTCACCCGTCCAGACCTCGGCGAAGCCGTGGCCGATATCGCCGAGGATCGCCCGGTCACCGCCCATCAGCATGCAGCAGGGCTGCACCCGGCCGTCCCACCGCACGTAGGCGGAGCGCCACGGCCAGTCGCAGCCCACGTCGGGCAACGGCGGCTCGTCGGACTCCTCCAGCTCGGGAACCCGCACCCGGACCCCGAGCCTCTCCCCGAGCCGGCGGG
>DATLZL010000136.1:0-7411 GCA_035574035.1 Binatia bacterium
GGCCACCAGCGCCACGATGTGCAGCGCGTTGCCGAGCCGCGGGTAGGGCAGCGGGGCCACGTCGTTGTGGGTGTCGCTGCCCAGCATGGCCACCCCCCGCTCGCGCAGCCACGGTGCGGCCGCCACATGCACGGCCGGCGAACCGTCCTTCATGGGGTTCCTCGGCCCCTCGGCCAGTCGCCGCGCGTAGTACCCGGTCCGCACCAGCAGGACGTCGCCCTCCTCGACCTGCACGCCCTGCGCCTTCTCGGCCGCCTCGAGGTCTTCGGGCACGACGCCCTCGCCGGCGCCGAGCCACCGGCCGCGCACGGCCGCCACGTCCAGCAGCACCCCCCGGCTCACCACGCCGTCCCGCAGCAGGTCCACCGACTCCACCTGGGCGCCCTCGCGCGACGTGATCAGGTTGCACGAGCGCCCGTTGTAGAGCCGGCCCTGCCAGAAGTAGTGGGCCGGCGTGTCGACGTGAGTGATCGTGTAGCCGTGGAAGACCATGCCGATGAACTCCGAGGCGCCCCGCCGTTCCAGGATCCGCTCGAGCGAGGCCGTGTCCCGCCCTTCCCCGCTGTCCACCATGAAGCGCAGCGGCTGGAAGGTGGTGTCGGCGGTGATCTCGGTCGAGATCGGCCGCGAGCAGGTCACCGACACCCCGTCCTCCACCAGGCGCGCCGCCTGCCGCCGCTTGGCCGGCGTGATGAGGTTCACCGTGCCCAGCTCGTCGTCAGCGCCCCAGCGGCCCCAGTTGCTCAGCGTGTCGATCATGCGGACGACGTCCGCCTCGGTCGGTCGGTCGTCCATGCGCGCTCCCGGGGTGACGGCCCCTCGGCCGGAGTGACGCCGGCCACTATACACGCCGGCGTGCTCCATTGGGCCACGCCGCTCGGCCGCCGCCGGTCGGGACCGAGACCATGCCGGGTGGCCCGCGAGGGCCCGATGGCCGAGATGCCCACTCCGTGCTAGAGTTCCCTGCGCGTCCGGGCCAGGGCGGAGCCGGGGGCTGGCCACGGGATACTTATCGGAGGCCAGGCATGATTTCGGCGGACGAACTCTCTCCTCCGGCGGCCGTGCACCCCGTCCATGTCGTGGCGATCGGCGCCTCGGCAGGCGGGGTGGCGGGGATCCGGACCGTCGTGTCCGCGTTACCCGCCTCGTTGCCGGCCGCGGTACTGATCGTCCTGCACTCGTCGCCGCGGCACGAGAGCCTCCTGCCGTTCCTCCTCGGCCGCCACACCACCCTGGCGGTGAAGCAGGCCGCCCACGGCGAGGCGCTGGCAGCCGGCGCCGTGTACGTGGCGCCGTCGGACCAGCACCTGCTGGTCCGTCACGGACGGCTGGAGCTGAGCCGCTCCCGGCTGGTGCAATTCTCCCGTCCCTCCATCGATCTGCTCTTCGAGTCGGTCGCGGTGGAATACGGCCCCGGCGCGCTCGCGGTGATCCTAACCGGCGAGGGGGTGGACGGCGCCTTGGGGATCCTGGCCGTCAAGCGGACGGGCGGACGGACGATCGCCCAGGATCCCACCGGAGTCACCCACCGCAGCATGCCGCAGGCCGCTATCGACACCGGGTGCGTTGACGCGGTTCTCCCGCTCCACCAGATCGGGCCGGCCATCGCCCGCCTGGTCCGCGGCCAACCGTCCACCGACGCGGCATGAGGAGCGAGGACCAGCCCCACCCGGATGACCCCGCCGGCACCGCCGACGATCCCGCCTTCCGCCGCCTGCTGGAGAAGCTGAGCGTCGACTACAACTTCGACTTCCGCGAGTACAAACCGGCCTCCCTCATCCGGCGCATCCGGAACCGAATGCAACAGGTCCACGCGCCGACGTTCGAAGCTTATCTGGGCTACCTGGAGCGACACCCCGACGAGCACGTCCCCCTCTTCAACACGATCCTCATCAACGTCACCGGCTTCTTCCGGGACCCGGAGGCCTGGCAGGTGCTCGGCGATGAGATCGTCCCGCGACTCGTCGCGGAGACCGGGCAGCGCGGGCTGCGCGTCTGGTCGGCCGGGTGCTCCTCCGGCGAGGAGGCCTACTCGGCCGCGATGGTGATCGCCGAGCACCTCGGCGATCGCGCCCGCGACTTCGAGGTGAAGATTTACGCCACCGACGTCGACGAGGAGGCCCTCCAAGCGGCCCGCCAAGCGCTCTACCGGCTGGACGCCGTGAAGGACGTCCCGGCCGGGCTCCTCGACCGGTACTTCATCCGCGAAGGGCAAGCCTACCGGTTCCGCCGCGACCTTCGTCGGTGGTGCATCTTCGGCCGCCACAACCTCGTCCAGGAACCGCCGCTGTCGCACATCGATCTGCTGCTGTGCCGGAACGTGCTCATCTACTTCACCGCCGACCTCCAGGAGCGCCTCCTGGCCCGCTTCCACTACAGCGTCCGGGAAGGCGGGTTCCTCTTCCTGGGCCGGTCGGAGTCCCTGCTGACGCGCTCGCGGTGGTTCGTTCCCTACCACGTCAAGTGGCGGCTCTTCCAGCGCACCACGGTACCCGCGCCCACGGTGGCCATGGCCATGCGCGGCCTGTACGAGCCGCACGGCAGCCCTGCGCTCCCGGCCGACCTGGCCCTGAGGCCGCGGCTGTCGGGGGTCATCGAGGCGCTGCCGATGGCGATCATCGTCATCGACGCGACCGACACCATCCTGGTCTGGAACCCGGCGGCGGAAAACCTCTTCGACGTCCCGGCCACCGCCGCCCTGGGCCGGAAGTTCCGCGACCTCGACGTGAGTTATCGGGTGGAGGGGTTGCGGGCGCGCGTCGAGCAGGTGAAGAACTCCCAGATCCCGGCCCGCCTCGAGCACCTGACCTTCACGCGGCGCACCGGCGGCCTGGTGCACGCCGAGATCCACGTGGTCGGGATCCTGGAGGGCGATCGGGCCGGGTCCATCGTCGTCTACGGCTGGGATGCCACCGAGTCCGCCCGGCTTCGGGAGCAGATGGAGCGGCTGGCCGAGCAGCACGCGACGGCCATCGAGGAGCTGCAGTCCACCAACGAAGAGCTCGAGACGACCAACGAAGAACTCCAGTCGACGAACGAGGAGCTGGAGACGACCAACGAGGAGCTGCAGTCCACCAACGAGGAGCTGGAGACGACGGTCCAGGAGCTCCAGGCGGTCAACAGTCAGCTGGCCACCCTCAACATGGAGTTGGAGCGGAGCGGGGCCGAGCTCAAGCGCCTGCACGCGTACCACGCCAGCGTGCTGTCGAGCCTGCCGGTGGCCATGATCGTCCTCGACCGCGACGGCGTGGTGCGGACCTGGAACCCGAGCGCGGAGCGGCTGTGGGGCGTGCGGGCCGACGACGTCGTGGGCCGCCCGCTGACGTCGCTGCCCCTCGCAGCGCTGGCCGCGCGGCTCGGCGAGGCGCTGCCGGTGGTCCTCGAGCGCGGCCAATCCCAGGTGTTGACCGACGTGCCCTGCGCCCTGCCCGGGCGCCGGCCGCTCGCGCTGCACCTGGCGCCGCTCCGCACCGCCACCGGGCACATCGACGGCGCGGTCGTCGCTGCCCCGATGCCGGAGGCGGCCGCGGCCGGGTGATCAGAGGCGCCGGCGCTCCTCCAGCGCCCGCAGCACCGACCCCGGATCGACCGGTTTCACCAGGTGGGCGTCGCAGCCGGCGGCGAGGACTTCCCGGTGGGTCTCGGGATCGCCGTAGCCGGTGAGCGCCACCAGCACGATACGGTTGCCGAACTTCTCCCGGAGGGCGCGGACGATCTCGTAGCCGCTCCCGCCCGGCAGGGCGAGATCCAGCAGCACGGCATCCGGCGAGCCCGCCTGGGCCACCGCCAGCGCTTCCGATCCGCTGCTCGCCGTCAGCACGGCATGCCCCTCGAGCTCGAGCGCGGCCCGCAGCATCGCCTGGGCGTCGCGGCTGTCCTCGGCCACCAAGATGCGGAGTCGGCGGCCGGGCGCCGGCCTGGCCGGGGACGCCGCCGGCGGGGACGCGGGGCCGCGGGCCAACGGCAGGCGAACGATGAACTCGCTGCCGCACCCCAGGCCCTGACTGTGCGCCTCTACCCGGCCGCCGTGCAATTCCACCAGCCGGCGCACCAGGCTGAGACCGATGCCCAGGCCGCCCAGCGCGCGGCTGCGCGCGCCGGGGGCCTGCGCGAAGAGATCGAACACCCGCGGAAGCATCTCGGGTTCGATGCCGAGCCCGGTGTCGCGAACGGTCACGACGCCCTCGTCGCGCTCGCTCGCCATCGTGAGCTCGATGCGACCGCCCGGCGACGTGTACTTGGCGGCGTTCTGCAGCAGGTTGCCGATAATCTGCACCAGCCGGGTGGTATCGGCCTCGACGAGGACCGGTGCCTCGGGGCCCGACACGAAGAACTGGTGGCGACCCGCGCGGAACAGTGGCTGCACGACTTCTACGGCCTCGGCCGCCGCCGCCTCCAAGCTGACGGGTTGCGGGCGGAGTTCCATGCGGCCCACGCCGATGCGGGAAAGGTCCCGCAGGTCGTCCAGCAGCCGGGCCAGGTGGTGGACCTGTCGCTCGATGACCTGGGAGGCGTGGCCCACGGCGAAATCGGCCGCAGCGTGCCGGCGGATGACATGGACGGCGGTCAGGATGGCGGCCAGCGGGTTGCGCAACTCGTGAGCCAGCATGGCGAGGAAGGCTTCCTTGCCGGTCTCGCCGCCCGGGGAGGCCGCTTGCGAGCCGAGTTCGGCCTTGAGCTCGTCGACCTCGGCCCGGAGCCTCGCCGTCTCGAGGGCCTCGACGGCGGTGACGAGGACCCCGGCCGTACGACCCTGCTCGTCCACGACCGGCCGGGCCGTGAACCGAGCGGCGACCCGCTGGACCGCCGGCGTCGTCCAGGAAAACAGGAGACGCTCCGGTCCGGGAGGAGAGCCCGTCGCCGCCGCCGTGACCAGTTTGTCCACGGCCGGCAGGACGCGAGCCGCGACGAGGTCGTCGAGGGACCACCCCACGACATCTTTTGCGGCGCGGTCGGCCAGCCGCGCCATTTCTCGGTTCCAGGCGAGGACGCGACCATCCGGGTCTACGAGAAAGGCCGCCACTCCGACCGAGTCGAGATTGTCCTCGAGGAAGAGGCGGACCGGGCCAGGATGAACAAGAGGCTGTCGGGATTCCACGGATGCTACCCCCCTCTGCACAACAGCTCGGGAACCCCTATGGCAAGCCCCGTGCGAGAAGCCAAGTATCCTTCGGCCCGGCACGGTTGTCAACTCGCCAACGCAGGCGATCTTCGCGACCCTGCGCGCACGACTCTTGCTTCCTGAGAGGGAGAGGTCTTTCCCCCGATGGCGCCGCCGGACCAGACGCCCGAGATGCGCGGGCAGCCCACCCGGCTGACCTGCCCTGACTGCTCGGGGGTGCTCAGCCTGCGCGTGGAGGGGTTCAAGGGATACCTGACATTCGCCTGTCGGGTCGGCCACCGCTACTCGGTCGCAGAACTGCTGATCGCCAAGGAGGAGCAGCTGGAGTACAGACTCTGGTCGGCGGTGCTCGCGCTGGACGAGATGAACGAGTTGCTCGGCGACCTGGCCGAGAAGGCCACCGGCCAGGGTCTGTCGGCGACGGCCGCGCAGATGCAGGACCGAGCCACCCAGGCCGCCGCCGCCGGCCAGACCATCCGGGGCCTCATCGCGGCTAACCGGGCCGTGCAGGTCGGCGAGGAGATCCACCGGCTTCGCGCGGCGGGGCCGTGATCAACGCCGAGCGGATCGCTCGCGACGTCATCTGCATCGGGATGTCCGCGGGCGGCGTCGAGGCGATAATGCGGCTCGTCGCGCTCTTCCCCCAGGACCTGCCGGCCGCCGTCGCCTTCGTGATCCACCGCAGCCCGCTGCACGAATCGAACCTGCCGTCGCTCCTGAACCGGCGCTCTCGACTGCCGGTGTCCGAGCCGGTCGACGGGGAACCGGTGGCACGGGGCCGGATCTACGCCGCTCCCCGAGACCAGCACATGCTGGTCGACGACGGCCTGATCCGGCTCTGCCGCGGCGCCAAGGAGCACCGCACCCGGCCGGCGATCGACCCGCTCTTCCGCTCGGCCGCCGCCACCTGCGGCCGGCGCGTCGTCGGTGTGCTGCTGTCCGGCGCGGGCGATGACGGGGTGGCCGGACTGATTGCGATCAAGGCCGCCGCCGGCGTCTCCCTCGTCCAGGATCCGGCCGAGGCCCGGCATCCCACCATGCCGCGCACGGCGATCGCCGAGGACGATGTGGACGCAGTGCTGACGATCGAGAGCCTGGCCCGAGCGATCCGGGCCCTGGCGGCCGGCGAACCGTTCGAGCCGCCGGCCCGCTCGGAACAGCGCCCCCTCCCTGGCCGTGGCTCCTGCCCCGGTCGTGAGGTATCCTGACGGGGCATGCCGGTCGACCTTGACGCCCACAGATCGCGTTCCCGGTCATGACCTGGACGCCCCCGCCGCCGCGCGCCGGCCACCCCTACTACATGCACGACGCGATCTACGCCCAGCCGGGCGCCCTGCGGCTCGTGGTGCGCAGCAACCAGGACGCGCTGGCGGTGGCCGCCGGGCGCCTGCGCGCGATGGAGCGCGTGATCCTGGCCGGCATCGGCACGTCCTGGCACGCGACCCTGGTCGGCGAGCTGCTGCTGGCCGGCCCCGGCGGCCTCGGCCACCGGGTGCGGGCGCTGCACTCGTTCGAGTTCAGGAACTACTGGCCGGAGCCCGACGCGCGGACCGGCGTCGTCGTCGTCAGCCACCGCGGCACCAAGCGCTACTCACTGGAGGCGCTGGCGAAGTCCACCGGCCGGGCCGGAGTGGGCGTGGTCATCACCGGCCGGGGCAGCGGCGAGGGCCTGCAGGTGGCCGATTACGTGCTGCACACCGTCGAGCAGGAGGCCTCGGCGGCGCACACCGTGAGCTACACCTGCGCGATGGCCCTGCTGGCCGCGCTGGCGGCCGAGCTGGGCGGGGCCGACGAGATCCGGCGCGGCCTCGAGATGCTGCCCGACCAGATGGCCACCCTGCTCGGCCAGGAAGCGTGGGAAGACCTGGCCGCCCGCTTCGCCGACCGGCGCCAGTACTGGTTCGTCGGCGGCGGGCCCAACACCGCCACCGCGCTGGAGGCGGCGCTCAAGATGAACGAGGCCAACCACGCGCGGACGGTGGGCTACAACGCGGAACAGTTCCTGCACGGGCCGTGGGCGGGCCTGGACGAGGACGACGCCCTGTTCGTCATCGCCCCGCCGGGGCCGGCCTACGAGCGGTGCCTGGTCGCCGCGCGGGCCGCCGGCGAGATCGGCGCCCCGGTGGTCGCCATCGTGGAGGAGGGCGACCGCGAACTGGCGGCGCTGGCGGCCGAGACCGTCGCCTTGCCGAGACTGCCGGAACTCCTCTCACCCATCCTGGCCGTGGTCCCGCTGCAGCTCTTCACCTACCACCTGGCCGTCCACCGGGGGGTGAACCCGGACACCAT
>DATLZL010000137.1:0-7844 GCA_035574035.1 Binatia bacterium
AACCGCTCGGCGCCGGCGGCGACCCACCGCCGCGCCACCGCGACCGGGTCGTCGGCGAAGACCGTCTCGCGGCCGGGGTCGCCCTGGTAGAGGCGCACGCACCGGCCCCCGCGCAGATCCACCGCCGGGATCACGATCACCGGCCGGCGCCTCCGGCGGCGCGGACGATGGCGGCGAAGTTCTCGAGCAGCCGGAGGCCCCAGCGCTGGCTCTTCTCGGGGTGGAACTGCGTGGCGTGGATCGAGCCCCGCTCGATCGCGGCCGCGAAGCGCACGCCGTACTCGCACCAGGCGGCCGCGACGCCGTCGGCGGCGACCTCGGGATAGTACGAGTGGACGAAGTAGAAGTGCGCACCGTCCGGGATGCCGGCGAACAGCCGCAGGCGCCCGCCGTGCTCGACCCGGTTCCAGCCCATGTGGGGCACCTTGCGCCCGCGCGGGAACCGCCGGACGCTGCCGGGCAGGACGTCGAGGCCCCGGCCCCGGCCGAACTCCTCGCTTTGGGAAAACAGCAGCTGGTAGCCGAGGCAGACGCCGAGGAACGGCCGGCCGGCGTCCAGGGCCCGCCGCACCGCCGGCGCCAGCCCGAGCCGCTCCAGGCTGGCCATCGCGTCGTGGAAGGCGCCGTCCCCGGGCAGCACGACCGCGGCGGCGGCGTCGACGACGGCCGGATCCTGGGTCACGACCGCCGGCATGCCGACCCGGCGGAAGGCGTTCTCGACCGAGCCCAGGTTGCCGCGGCCGTAGTCCACCACCGCGATCACAGCGTCCCCTTGGTGGACGGCACCAGGCCGGCGATCCGGGGCTCGACCCGGGAGGCCTCGGCCAGGGCCCGACCGACGGCCTTGAAGACTGCCTCGCTGATGTGGTGCAGGTTGTGACCGGACCTCATCAGCACGTGCAGCGTGATCTCGGCGTTGAAGGCGAAGGCCCGGAAGAACTCCGGCAGCAGGTCCAAATCGAAGCTCGACACCCGGGTGCGGGCCACCGGCACGTCGAAGACGAGGAAGGGCCGGCCCGAGATGTCGAGCGAGGCCTGCACCAGGGCCTCGTCCATCGGCACGAAGGCCGTCCCGAACCGCACGATGCCCCGCCGGTCGCCCAGCGCCCGGCGCACGGCCTGGCCGAGCACGATGCCCACGTCCTCGACGGTGTGATGGTGGTCGATCTCCACGTCGCCCGCCGCCTCCACGGTCACGTCGAACAGGCCGTGCCGGGCCCACGCCTCGAGCATGTGGCTGAAGAACGGGATGGGCGTGACGATCTTGGCCGCGCCGGTCCCGTCCAGGTTCAGCTGGACGCTGACCTCCGTCTCCCTGGTCTTGCGCTCGACCCGGGCCTGACGACCTTCACCGCTCGTGCTCATCGCGTGCCCTCCCCGGCCGACGGTTCCAGGCGGACCGCGGCCGCCGCTCCGTGCCCGGCCAGTCCCTCCATCCGGGCCAGCGTGGCCAGGTGCGGCCAGGCCGCCGCCAGCCCCGAAGCCGAGTATTCGATGATGCTCGTCCGCCGGACGAAGTCCTCGACTCCGAGCGGAGACGAGAACCGGGCCGTGCCGCCGGTGGGCAGCACGTGGCTCGGACCCGCCACGTAGTCGCCCACGACCTCCGGTGTCCGGCCGCCCAGGAACACGGCGCCGGCGTGCCGGACGCGGGGCAGCCAGGCTTCCGGAGCGCGCACGAGCAGCTCCAGGTGCTCCGGCGCCAAGCGGTTGGCGAGCTCCACGGCGTCCTCGAGGCTCGCCACCGTCACGAGGGCGCCGTGGGCGGCCAACGCCTCGGCGGCGATGCGGCGCCGCGGCAGCTCGGCCAGGCGGCGCTCCAGCGCGGCTGCGACCCGGTCGGCGAGCGCCGGCTCGGGGGTGATCAGCACCGCGCGCGCCATCGGGTCGTGCTCGGCCTGGGCCAGGAGGTCGGCCGCCGCCCACTCCGGGTCGGCGGCGCTGTCGGCGATCACTAGGATCTCGCTGGGCCCGGCCACCATGTCGATCCCCACCTCCCCGACCACGCGACTCTTGGCCAGGGCGACGTAGATGTTGCCGGGGCCCACGATCTTGTCCACGCGCCGGATGCTGGCCGTCCCGTAGGCGAGCGCGGCCACGGCCTGCGCCCCGCCCAGGCGCCATCCCTCGGTGACGCCGGCCACGCGGGCGGCGGCCAGCACCGTCGAGTCGACCCGGCCGTCGGGCGCCGGGGGCGTAACCAGGACGACCTGCCGCACCCCGGCCACCCGGGCCGGGATGGCGGTCATCAGTACCGTCGAGGGGTAGGCCGCCCGGCCGCCGGGCACGTAGACACCTACGCGGTCGAGCGGGCGGACCTCCTGGCCCAGCACCGAGCCGTGCTCGTCGGTGATCCTCCAGGACTTCGGCACCGCCGCCGCATGGTAGCGCTCGATCCGCTCGGCCGCGTACTGTAGCGCCGCCCGCACGTCGGCGGGCAGAGATCGTAAAGCCGCCTCGAACTCCTCGGGCGCGATGGCCAGCGCCGCCTCCGAGCCGGCCCGGAAGCCGTCCAGCCGTTCGGTCAGGGCCAGCAGGGCCGCGTCGCCCCCGGTGCGGACCTCGTGGAGGATGGTTTCGACCGCCCGCTGGATGTCGGATGACACGGCCGCGGGCGGTCGGTCGAGGCTGCGCGCGACCGCCTCCAGTCCGAGCGCCCGGGCGTCCAGACGGCGGATCACGGGCTCGCTCCGGCCCGGGCCCGGAGCTCCTCGATCAGGCCCGTAACGGCGGCGTACTCGGTCTTCATGGCCGCGCGGTTCACGATCAGCCGCGCGGTGGAGCGCGCGATCTCGGCCACTTCCACCAGGCCGTTGGCGCGCAGCGTCTCCCCGGACTGCACCAGGTCCACGATGCGGTCGGCCAGCCCGACCAGCGGCGCCAGCTCGATGGAGCCGTCGAGCCGCACCAGCTCCACCTGGATGCCTCGCTCGGAGAAGTAGCGCTCGGTGAGCCGGGGATACTTGGTCGCGACCCTCACCCACGACCACCTGGCGGGATCGTCGCGCTCCCAGAGCTCCCGGGGCTCGGCCACGACCAGCCGGCAGAAGCCGAAGCCGAGGTCGAGCGGCTCGTACACGTCCGGCTCCTGCTCGAGCAGAATGTCCTTGCCCACGATGCCCAGGTCGGCCGCCCCGTACGTGACGTAGGCCGGGATGTCGGCCGGCTTCAGGAACAGCACGCGCAGCCCCCGGCTGGGATCGGTGAAGATCAGGCGCCGAGACTCGGCGTCGATCCCGTCCACCCCGATCTCGCGCAGCAGCGCCACCGCCCCTTCGAGGAGGCGTCCCTTGGGCAGCGCCACCGTCAGGCGCGCGCTCATGCCCGGGCTCGAAGCAGGGCTTCGCCCGGCTGGCGACGGTCGCCGCGCGGGCGACGGGCGGTGAGGATTCGGGGGACACCGGCCAGGTCGGACGTGAGCGCGACGTCCCGGAAGCCGGCCTGCTCCAGTGATCGGGCCACCGCCTGGGCCTGGTCCCCTCCAGCGGTCTCGAGCGCCAGCCCTCCGCCTGGCCGCAGGACGCGCGCGGCCCCGGCGAGCAGCCGGCGGATGAGGTCCAGGCCGTCCGGGCCGCCGTCGAGCGCCAGCCGGGGCTCGTGATCACGCACCTCGGGCGGGAGCGACGCCAGGAGGTGGGTCGGGAGATAGGGCGGGTTCGCGACGACCAGGTCCACCCCGTCCGCGCCGACGGCCTCCAGCAGATCGGCACAGACCAGGCCCACCCGGTCGGCCAGGCCGAGGGCCGCCACGTTGGCGCGGGCCACGGCCAGCGCCGCCGGAGAGCGGTCGACGCCGAGGACGCGGCACGCCGGGCGCTCCCAGGCGATGGCGCACGCCACGCACCCCGAACCGGTGCCCACGTCGACGACGCGTGCTCCCCCCCGGGACGGCAGCAGGCCGAGCGCCGCCTCGACCAGCACCTCGGTCTCGGGCCGCGGGATCAGGACGTCGGCCGTCACCCGCAGCCGGAGGCCGCGAAACTCCTCCCAGCCGAGGATCCGCTGCAGCGGCTCGCGGCGGCAGCGGCGCTCGAGCGCGGCCGCGTAGGCCGACGACACCGGGGACGGCAGCCGGTCTCCGAGGCGCGCGGTCAGGGCCGACCGGCCGCAGCCCAGCAGACCGGCCAGCAGCCACTCGGCGTCGGCGCGGGGGGTCGAGACTCCGGCCGCGGCCAGCCGGGCCTCGGCCTCCACCAGCACGGCGCGGGCGGAGCGGCTCGGCGGGTCGGCCCTCACGAGACGACCCGCTCGAGACGCTCGGCCTGCTCGGCCGCGGCCAGGGCGTCGATCAGCTCGTCGAGGTCGCCCTCCAGGACGTCGGGAAGCCGGTGCAGGGTGAGGCCGATGCGGTGGTCGGTCACCCGGGCCTGGGGGAAGTTGTAGGTGCGGATCCGCTCGCTGCGCTCGCCGGTGCCGACCTGGCTGCGGCGGTCGGCGGCGATGGCCGCCTGCTGCTCCTCCTGGGCGCGCTCGAGCAGCCGGGCCTTGAGCACCCGGAGCGCCTTGGCCCGGTTCTTCAGCTGCGAGCGTTCGTCCTGGCAGGTCACCACCAGCCCCGTCGGCAGGTGCGTGATGCGGACCGCCGAGTCGGTGGTGTTGACGCCCTGGCCCCCCGGGCCCGAGGCGCGGTAGACGTCCACCCGCAAGTCCTTCTCGTCGATCCGCACCTCGACGTCCTCGGCCTCCGGCAGGACGGCCACGGTGACGGTGGAGGTGTGGATGCGGCCCGCCGACTCCGTCACCGGCACCCGCTGGACGCGGTGGACGCCGCGCTCGAACTTCAGCCGGCTCCAGGCCCCCCGCCCCTGGACGAACAGGATGATCTCTTTGAAGCCGCCGACGCCGGTGGGGTGGGCGTCCATGATCTCCACCTTCCAGCGCTGGCGCTCGGCGTACTTGGTGTACATCCGGGCCAGGTCGGCGGCGAACAGCGCCGCCTCGTCCCCGCCGGCGCCGGCCCGGATCTCGACGAACACGTTCTTGTCGTCGTTGGGGTCGCGGGGCACCAGCCGCCGCTTGAGCTCGGCTTCCAGGGCCGCCTCGCGGGCGCTCAGCTCCTCGACCTCGGCCCGGGCCAGCTCGACCAGCTCGGGGTCGGCATTCTCGGTCAGGAGGTGGCGGGCCTCGCTCAGGCGGCGGAGGACCTCCCGGTACTCGCGGAAGCGCTCGACGATCTCCTGCGTCTCGGCGTGCTCCTTCCGGACGCGAGCCAGGTCGGCGGGGCGAGCGTAGAGGGCGGGGTCAGCCAGGAGCCGGGCCAGCTCCTCCGAGCGCTCCTCGATCTGCCGCAGCCGGTCAAACAGCATCGCGGATCACCCGGAGGTGGCGAGGGCCGGCCGGCGACTCAGCCGGCCGGCGTCGTCTGGCGCTTGTACTTGCGCTGGAACCGCTCCACGCGGCCGGCCGTGTCCACCAGCTTCTGCTTGCCCGAGAAGAACGGGTGGCACTTCGAGCAGACCTCCACCCGGATCTCCGGCCGCGTCGACCGCGTGTGGATGACCTCGCCGCACGCACAGGTGATGGTCGTCTCGACGTATTCGGGATGAATGCCAGCCTTCACGGTCCTCTCCCGTCCCGGCTATCCCATGGAGTGCATGGAAGCCAGGAACTCCTTGTTGGTCCGGGTCAGCTTCAGCTTGTCGAGCAGCAGCTCCATGGCCTCGACCGGATTGAGCTGGGACAGCGCCTTGCGGAGCAGCCAAACCTTCTGCAGCTCGTCCTTCTCCAGCAGCAGCTCCTCCTTGCGGGTGCCCGACTGCTCGATGTTGATGGTGGGGAACACCCGCTTGTCCATGAGGCGCCGGTCCAGGTGGACCTCCATGTTGCCGGTGCCCTTGAACTCCTCGAAGATCACGTCATCCATCCGGCTGCCGGTGTCGACCAGGGCGGTGGCCAGGATCGTCAGGGAGCCGCCCTCCTCGATGTTGCGGGCGGTGGCGAAGAAGCGCCGCGGCCGCTGCAGCGCGTTGGCGTCCAGGCCGCCCGACAGCACCTTGCCCGACGAGGGGATCACCGCGTTGTGGGCGCGGGCGAACCGGGTGATGGAGTCGAGCAGGATCACCACGTCGCGCTTGTGCTCGACCAGCCGCTTGGCCTTCTCGATGACCATGTCGGCCACCTGGACGTGGCGCTGGGGCGGCTCGTCGAAGGTCGAGGAGATGACCTCACCCCGGACCGAGCGCTGCATGTCGGTGACCTCCTCCGGCCGCTCGTCGATCAGCAGGACGATCAGATAGACCTCGGGGTGGTTGTGGGCGATGGCGCGGGCGATGGCCTGCAGCATCATCGTCTTGCCGGTCCGGGGGGCGGCCACGATCAGCCCCCGCTGGCCCTTGCCGATCGGAGTGAGCAGGTCCATGACCCGGGTGGTCAGGTCCTCCGGGTCGTGCTCGAGCCGCAGCCGCTCCATCGGGTAGAGCGGCGTGAGGTTGTCGAACAGGATCTTGTCCCGCGCCTGCTCGGGCCCCTCGAAGTTGATCGACTCGACCTTGAGCAGGGCGAAGTACCGCTCGGAATCCTTGGGCGGCCGCACCTGGCCCGAGATGGTGTCACCGGTCCGGAGGTCGAACCGCCGGATCTGCGACGGCGACACGTAGATGTCGTCGGGACCGGGCAGGTAGTTGTAGTCCGGCGCGCGGAGGAAGCCGAAGCCATCCGGCAGGACCTCCAGCACGCCCTCGGCGTAGATGAGGCCGTCCTTCTCGGCCTGGGCCTGCAGGATCTTGAAGATCAGCTCCTGCTTGCGCAGGCCGCCGACGTTCTGGACGTTCATTTCCCGCGCGATCGCCGACAGCTCGGGGATGGTCTTCTCCTTGAGCTCGGACAGGTTCATCCCTCCCCCGGCGGTCGGGGCGGTCGCGGTCTCGGACGGGCTGTTGGACTGAGCTCGGTCTCGGCGGGCGCTCATCAAACGGCTCCGGGCGCGGCGCTCACGGCCGCATTTGAGTTTAACGGTGCTGTGCGTCTGCCAACGCAGGGTATCTGCGGGGTTGGGCTACCTACAGCGCCGACATCCTCCCACGGCGGGCGCGGCGTTGTCAACGGGTTGTTCTTCACATCCGGACCTCGATGATCGCCCGCTCCTTGATCTCCCGCAGCCAGGCCTCCAGCCGGGCCTCGTATTTCTGCCGGTAGAGGATGTCGCGCACCTGCTGCCGCAGGCGCTGCAGGCGCTCGCCCTCCAGGGCCTCCCGGCTCTCCAGCCGGAAGATGTGCCATCCGAGGGGCGACCGGAACGGCTCCGAGACCTGGCCGGGCGCCAGCGCCAGGATCCGCTGCTCGATCTCGGACGCCAGCTCGCCGCGCTTGAGCGTCCCGAGGTCGCCGCCGTCGCGCGCGGTGGCGTCCCGGGAGTGCCGGCGGGCCAGCTCGGCGAAGTCGGCGCCGTCGGCCAGCTGGCTGCGGATCAGGTCGGCCCGGATCCGGGCCGCCTCCCAGCCGGCGTCCGTGTCGACCTCGGGGACGATCAAGATGTGACGGGCGTGGTAGGTGAGCCCGGTCTCGATCTTGCTGCGATTCTCGGCCAGGTAGCGGTCGATCTCGGCCTCGGTCACCGACACCCGCAGCGCCACCTTGCGCCGGATCAGCTTCTGCACGCGCAGGCTGTCCCGGACGCGACGGCGGATGGCGTCGAAGGACAGGCCCTGGGCCTTGACCATCGCCTCGAGCTCTTCGCGGCTGCGCGCCCCGAAGCGCTTCATGCGCTCGGCGATCTCCTCCTCGACCTCGACGTCTTCGACCGTGACCTTCTCCCGGTCCGCCTCCTGCAGCTGCAGGCGGGCGTCGATCAACCGACCGAGGAACTGCTGGAAGAGGGTCTCGTCGGACTCCAGCGCCCGGCCCCG
>DATLZL010000138.1:0-3240 GCA_035574035.1 Binatia bacterium
GCCTTCGACCACGTCCAGAGCCTCTACCAGGCCAACGCGTTCGTCGCCATCCTCACCGCGGCCTTCACGCCGATCCCCTACAAGGTCTTCACGGTGGCGGCCGGAGTCCTCGACGTCAGCCTGGCGACCCTGGTGGCGGCCTCGGTGCTCGGCCGCTCCGCCCGCTTCTTCCTGGTCGGAGCCGTCATCTACGCCTTCGGCGCCCGCGTCCGCGCCCTCGTCGACCGCTACTTCGACCTTTTCACCTGGGCGCTCCTGGCGCTCGGCGTCGCGGGCTTCATCACCGTCCGCTACCTCCGCTGACGCCGGGCCTGGCGCGCGGCACCCGACGACGGGCGCCTGAGCCGCGCCGACGACGAGTACTGGCTGATCGCCCGGGCCCGAGGGTGAGTCGCGCGCCCTCGCGGATCGCTCCTGCCGGTTTCCTCCGGGGGGCGGCGCCGGCGGGGCGACGGCCGAGCGGGCGGAAGACGGTCAGCGGGCGGGGCCGAGGATCTCGTCCACGGCCAGGCGGAGGTCGGGAAACGCGGCCGGACTGACGAAGGCGCCTCGCCCGAGGCGCCGGACGTCGCCGTATCCCGTGGGGCCGGGCGTGCGGTGGACCTCGACCGCGTGCCCCTCGAGATCCACGATCCAGGCCTCGGGGATGCCCGCCCGGGCGTAGCGCGGCAGCTTGGTGTCGCGGTCGTAGGCGAGCGAAGTGTCGGCGACCTCGATCACCAGGAGCGCGTCCGGGGCGGACGGGAATCGGTTGAGCGAAGGGGGCAGCAGGACGAGGTCCGGCTGAGGCTCCGAGTGGGGCCCCAGGCGGAGCGGATTCTGGGGGGAGACGAGCGCCCGCCCCTCGAGACCGCGTGCCAGCACGTTGTTCAGGTGGATGACGGAGAGGGCGTGCCGCTCCCCGATCGGCGTCATCTCGATGATCTCCCCGTCGATCAGCTCTACCCGGTCGTCCTCGCGGAGGATCCCGGCCTCGCCCAACCGGTGATACTCCTCCACCGTGAACCGCCGACGCCTCGAGGCGATCGCCATCGGCTCCTCCGGCTGCGCCATATCGCTCCTGGTTCCCTGGTCAGTCAATGCGGGCAATACGATACACCGGCGGGATTCGGGGGCCAGCCCCCGGCGACCGCCTCGCCGGTTTCCACCGGTACATCGAGCACGGTCCGCGGTCTCCGGGAGGGTAGGATCCGGGGCCCGAGGACCCTCGGCCGGCGGCTGGAGGACACCGCCGACGGCGGGGGTGGCGAGGGGGCGTGACGACCTTGGGTCCGCCGGTCCGGACCCGGTGAGGCGCTCGGAGTAGTCCGAGCCCGTCCGGCGGCGCGCCCGGTGTAGACTCGGCGGCGGCCATGGCCGTCGTCGCCCGCCCGGACAGTGCCTCCCGACCCCTGCGGCTGGCCCGCGGGCCGTGGTCGCGACGGCTGGTGTCGCTGGCCGGCGTCCTCGCCGTCTGGCAGGCCGCGGTGTGGCTCAACAGCGTGACCGGCTTCATGAACCCGGCACTGTTGCCCCGGCCGGCCGGCGTGCTCCAGGCGGCCTCCGAGCAGATCGCCGAGGGCTTCCTGCACCTGGACATCCTCTACAGCCTCTACCGGGTGATCGCCGGCTTCCTGCTGGGCGCCTCCCTGGCGGTGGTGCTGGGGTGCGTGGCCGGCTCGGTCCAGGTCATCGAGGACCTGCTCGACCCGATCCTGGAGTTGCTGCGGCCGATCCCGCCGCTGGCCTGGCTACCGCTCTTCATCTTCTGGTTCGGGATCGGCGAGCCACCGGCCGCGTGCTCCTCGACGGGCGCGAGGTCTCGGCGCCCGGCGCGGAGCGCGGGGTGGTCTTCCAGGAGCACGCGCTGTTTCCGGCACCCGAACACGCTGGTGGCCTTCCTGCGCGGCCTGACCAGGGGCCACGACGTGCTCATGGAGCACCGGGCCGAGGCGCTCGACGTCCTCGCCCGCAAGCTCAGCATTCCGAAGGACGAGCTCGCGGAGATGGTCGGGCGCAACCGGTACACGATGGTGGTGGACCAGGCATTCCTGACCGAGATGGACAACACCGCCGAGTCGTTGCTGGCCGCCAGGCAGATCCCCAAGGCCCCGAAAGCGGCGACCTACACGGTGACCGCGCTCATGAGGAAGGCGCGTCCCGAGTGGGTGACGGTGCCGTGAGGGCCGCGGTCCGGTTCACGCCCGCACGGCTCCGACACCGATCCGACAGGAGGAGAGCATGACGTGGCGCAGGTCGTTCGGGATCGCGGTTCTGGCGGCCGGGGTCGCGCTGGCCGCGCGGGTGCCGGCCGGGGCGTTCGAGTTGACCAGCCCGGACATCAAGCCCGGCGGCCGGATCGCCGAAGAGCAGGTCTTCAACGGCTTCGGCTGCTCCGGCCAGAACATCTCGCCGGCCCTGCGGTGGTCCGGGGCGCCGGCCGGCACCCGGAGCTTCGCCCTGCTGGTGCACGATCCCGACGCGCCGACCGGCGGTGCCGGCTGGTGGCACTGGGTCGTCATCAACATCCCGGCCACGGTCAGCGAGCTGAAGAAGGACGCCGGTCGGGCCGACGGCTCGAACCTGCCGCCGGGCGCGGAGCAGGTCGTGACGGACTTCGGCACCCCGGGCTGGGGCGGCCCGTGCCCGCCGGCTGGCGACAAGCCGCACCGCTACCACTTCACCCTGCACGCGCTCAAGGTGGAGAAGCTGGAGCTCCCCAAGGACGCGCGGGCGTCGCTGGCCGGGTTCATGGTCAACGCCAACTCGATCGGCAAGGCCACGCTGACCGGCGTGTACTCGCGCCCGAAGAAGTAGGTGGCCGAGGATGGGCCGCCGATGACGGTCCCGGCGCTCCGGCTCACCGCCGAGGCCGCCCGGCGGCTCCGGCGGGCGCCGGCGACCGGGCGGGTTCACTCGGCCTTCCCGCGCGCGCTCAACGTGGTGCTCGACGGCGCCGGTGAGCGGGGCTGGGTGAGCCTGCACGGGCCCGGGCCCATCCCGGCGCCGTTCGGCGTCGAGTGCGGCGCGTGGGCGGACGGCCCGGGCCTGGCCGGGGCGCCGGTGCGCGTGGAGGCGGACACCCTCACGGTGGGTGACTCTCTGCAGATCGCGCTCGGACGGGCGACGGTCGTGGACACCACGCTGCCGCGCGCGGCACCGGTGCCGCTGCTGTCCGGGTGTCTCGACACGGCCGAAGCTCGCCACCATGCTGGAAGCGATCTGCTTTCCGTGGTATCGGCGTGGCTGGCGGCTCGCCCG
>DATLZL010000139.1:0-2734 GCA_035574035.1 Binatia bacterium
CTCTTCGTGGATCGTCACCCGGCCGCTGGCGGGGCGCAGGAGCGCCACCGCCTGGGCGGCGATGACATTGACGTCGACGGGCCGCAGCGTCAGCGGCCGCTGGCGACCGAAGTCGAGCAGGTCGCGCACGATGTCCCGGGCGCGCGCTGCCTCGCTCACCACGATCTCGAGCTGCTCGCGCAGGGGCTGGTCGGGTGGGACCTGCTCGGCGATCATCGAGGCGAACCCGAGCACGCTGGTGAGCGGATTGTTGATTTCGTGGGCCACCACCGCCGCCAGCTCGCCGACCGCGGCCAACCGGGCCGCCTCCACCAGCCGGGCTTGGGTCCGCTGCAGCGCTTCCACCTGGCGCCGGAGGTCCGCGTACAGGCGCGCGTTCTCCACCGAGCTGGCCAGGTGGCTGGCCACCACCTTCAGGAGCTGCTCGTCGTCGCCCGTCACGTCGCAGTCGGCGCCGCTCCGGACGGTCATGCGACCGATCGGCCGCTGCTGCACGACGAGCGGGATCGTGCAGGCCGGCGCTTCGGCCGGCTCGGCGGCGTCGGCCCGGCCGGTGACGGCCAAGGCGAACGGGGTGTCCAGCTCGACTCGCACCTCGGCCGCGCCGATGGCGCGGGCGATGGCCGGCAGCACCGAGGCCAGCATGCCGCCCACGTCCAGGTCGGGCGTGATGGTCTCGAAGATCCACTGCAGCTGAGCCAGCTGGGTGCTGCGCCGCTCGAAGTGCTTGGTGAGGCGCTCGACCTGCTCGAGGCGCTCCAGCAGCCGTCCCACGAACCGCTGGTTGAGCTCCCGCAGCAGCGGCAGCTCCTGCTCCCGGTCCAGCCGGTCGCGGCGGCCGCGCAGGAACTCGGCCACCTGGCCGGGGAAGGCGTCGGGATCGATGGGCTTGGCGAGGTATCCGTCGCAGCCGGTGGCCAGGATCCGCTCGCGGTCACCCGAGGTGACGAAGGCCGTCAGGGCCACGATCGGCGTCTCCCGCAGGGCGGGCAAGGCGCGGAGCGCCGCCGCGACCTCGTAGCCGTCCATCTTCGGCAGGCCGACGTCGAGGAGGATGAGCGCCGGACGCTCCCGTAGCGCCGCCGCGATCCCGCTGAGGCCGTCCTCCGCCTCGACCACTGCGAACCGGTCGGCCGGCAGCAGCGTGCGGACCAGCAGACGGTTCTCCGGGTTGTCCTCGATGTGCAGGATCGTCGTCGGCACCGGCCCTGTCACCCCCCGGCGGCGGCGACGGCGGGTGCCGGGGCACCGAACTGGCTGATCTCCCGCAGTCGCTCGAGCGGGATGGTCCGGAAAGCGGCCACGGTCGCCGGGTCGAAGTGTGTCCCGGCCCCGCGCTCGAGCTCGGCCAGCGCCTCCTCCAGCGGCTCGGCGTCACGGTACGAGCGGTCGGAGGTCATGGCATCGAACGCATCGGCCGTGGCCACGATGCGGGCCGGCAGCGGGATGGCTTCGCCGGCCAGGCCTTCGGGGTAGCCGCGGCCGTCCCACCGCTCGTGGTGGTGGCGGACGACGAGCGCTTCGGCCGAGAGGAATTGCAGGGGCGCCAGGATGCGATGGCCCACCTCGACGTGCTGCATGATGACTTCGTATTCTCCCGGCGTGAGCGGGCCCGGCTTGCCGAGGATCGGCTCCAGGACGCCGAGCTTGCCCAGGTCGTGGAGCATCCCGCCCCGGCAGGCGACCGTTACCGCCTCGGGGCCGAGCCCCATCGCCGCCGCCACCTCGCCGGCATAGAGGGACACGCGGAGCGAGTGCCCCTTGAGGTATGGGTCCTTGGCCTCGATGGCCTGGACGAAGGCGCCCAGGCACTCGAGCAGGTGCTGCTCGCCGTCGCGGTGGCTGCGGATCCGGTTGAGGGCCAGGGCCAGGCTCCTGGCGTAGCCCAGGAACAGGTTCTGCTCGTCCGGCACGAAGCCGCCCGCGTGCGTGCTCCGGGCGAGGCTGAACAGGCCCGACCATTCGCCGCGGCCGGGGATGAGCGCGGCGATCGTCACCACGCCCTGCCTCGGGTTCTCGGCCATGATCGGGTGGCGGCCGCCGCCGGACATCAGCTCCCCGCAGATCTCGTGCAGCCATCCGATCAGACCGCGGTTCAGCTGGTCATCGCCGAACTGGCGCGCCTGGAACTCCCCGCTCGGCTCGCGGATCAGCATGACCGCCGCATCGCCGGCTAGGCTCCGGGTCGCATCGGCCAGGAAGGCGTCGAAGAAGCGCTCCGGATCCTCGCCCTCCACCGCCGCCGCCCCGAGCCGGGACAGCGCCTCCAGACCGAGCCGGCGCCGGGCCAACTCCTCCAGCACGCCGGCCGGGAGCGCCGGTCGGCGGGCGTGGGCACGATCTTCCCGGATCCGGTCGACCAGCGCCCGGACGTCCTTCAGCGTGAAAGGCTTGGCCAGGTAGTCGAAGGCGCCGTGGCGGAGTCCGAAGACGGCCGAGTCCAGCGCCGGCACACCGGTCATCAGTACCACCGGCGTCCCCGGCTGGCGGGCCTTGACGGCGCGCAGGAGGTCGAGGCCGCTCAGCCCCGGCATCTTGATGTCCGAGATCACCAGGTCGTACGACTGCTCGGACAGCAGGCGCAGCGCCTCCTCGGCACTGGCGGCCGGGGTCATCGCGCACCCGTGGTTGCTCAGCGCCACTTCGAGGAAGCGGACGATGGCCGCCTGGTCATCGACGACGAGGACGCGGAGGGCGTCGCTCATTGCGCGCTCGCCAGACGCGCCAGGAACTC
>DATLZL010000140.1:0-3161 GCA_035574035.1 Binatia bacterium
GGCGGGCCCGTTCACAATTGACTCCGCCCGCCGTTCAGTGTTTAGTAGCGGAGACCTTGGCTGTCGGTGCAGGACCAACTCGGGGCTCAATTCCCCTACCGATGGAGAGGCGCTGATGGACAAGCTCAAGGGTCTCCGGTGCCGCGAGTGCGGCCGCGGCTACCCGTCCTCGCCCGTGCACGTCTGCGAGTTCTGCTTCGGCCCCCTCGAGGTGGACTACCACTACGAGGCCCTCCGGGGCGTGGTCACCCGGGAGACGATCGCCTCCGGCCCGCCGAGCATGTGGCGCTACAAGGACCTGCTGCCGGTGGAGGGCGACGTCGCGGTCGGCCACCACGTCGGGTTCACGCCGCTGGTGCGGGCGCAGAACCTGGCCGACGAGCTCGGCTGTCGCGAGATCTGGATCAAGAACGACTCGGTCTGTCACCCGACCTGGTCCTTCAAGGACCGCGTGGTGTCGGTGGCGGTCACCAAGGCGCTCGAGTTCGGCTTCGACACGGTGGCCTGCGCCTCCACCGGCAACCTGGCCAACTCGGTGGCCGCCCACGCCGCCGAGGCCCGGCTGAAGTCCTTCATCTTCATCCCGGCCGACCTGGAGGCGGGCAAGGTGCTGGCCACCCTCGTGTACCAGCCGACGCTGGTGGCGGTGGAGGGGACGTACGACGAGGTCAACCGGCTCTGCTCGGAGATCGCCGACAAGTACCGCTGGGCGTTCGTCAACGTGAACTTCCGCCCGTACTACTCCGAGGGCTCGAAGAGCTACGGGTTCGAGATCGTCGAGCAGCTGGGCTGGCGCACGCCGGACCACATCGTGGTCCCCTGCGCCGGGGGCTCGCTCATCACCAAGATCTGGAAGGCCATCAAGGAGCTGAAGACGCTCGGGCTGCTGGACGGGCCGGTCACGACCCGGATGCACGCCGCCCAGGCCGCCGGCTGCGGGCCGATCGTGACCATGATCAAGGAGGACACCGACGTGCTGCGGCCGGTGCGTCCCCAGACGATCGCCAAGTCGCTGGCCATCGGCAACCCGGCCGACGGGTACTACGCGTACCGTGCCGTCAAGGAGTCCGGCGGCTACGGGGCGCATGCCACCGACGAGGAGATCGTCGAGGGCATGCTCCTGCTGGCCCGGACCGAGGGCATTTTCACCGAGACGGCCGGCGGCGTCACGGTGGCGGCCACCCGGGCGCTGATCGACAGCGGCGTCATCGGCCGCGACCAGTCCGTGGTCATCTGCATCACCGGCAACGGCCTGAAGACGCCGGACGTGCTGCGCGAGCGCCTGGACGCCCACGTCACCATCCGGCCGTCGCTGTCGGCCTTCGACCGGGCCCTGGCCGAGCTGAAATCTCACGTCGACTAGGTCGCAGAGGAGGAGCCATGCCGGTCAGCGTCCGCATTCCCACCCCCCTGCGGGCCCTCACCCGGGGCACCGCCGAAGTGCAGGCCGACGGCGGTACGGTGGAGGCCCTGGTCGAGGACCTCGACCGGCGGTTTCCCGGCCTGCGGGAGCGGCTGGTGGACGAGCGCGGCGAGCTGCGCCGCTTCGTCAACATCTACGTCAACGAGGAGGACATCCGGTTCCTCGACGGCAAGGCCACCGTCCTGAAGGATGGTGACAGCGTCTCGATCGTCCCCGCCATCGCCGGAGGCCGCTAGGGCGGTGCCGGCGATGGCCCGGCTGCGCGCGCGCCTGACGTTCCCGCCCGCCCTGATCCAGGAGCCGGTCCTGTACCGGCTCGTGAAGGACTTCGACATCGTGATCAACATCCGGCGGGCCGACGTCAAGGCCGACCAGGGCTGGGTGATGCTGGAGATGGACGCCCCCGAGGAGACGCTGGCCCGCGGCGTCGACTGGCTCAAGCAGCGCGGCGTCCAGGTCGATCCGATCGAGCGCGACGTCATCGTGCCGTAGGCCGCCGGCCGTGGTCGGGCTTTCCCGCCGGGTCCAGGGCTTCACCGAGTCCGTCATCCGCGAGATGACACGGGTAGTGACCCGCCACGGCGGCGTGAACCTGGCCCAGGGCATGCCCAACTTCCCGCCGCCCCCCGAGCTCGTCGAGGCGGCCCACCGGGCGATCGACGGGGACTTCCACCAGTACGCCATCACCTGGGGCACGCCGGCCCTGCGGCGGGCCATCGCCGACAAGTACCGAGCCTTCTACGGTCTGGACGTCGACCCCGAGCGGCAGGTGACGGTGTGCTGCGGGTCCACCGAGACGATGCTCTCGACCCTGCTGGCCGTCCTGAACCCCGGCGACCAGGTCATCGTCTTCGAGCCCTTCTACGAGAACTACGGGCCCGGGTGCCTCATCGCCGGGGCCGAGCCCGTCTTCGTGCCCCTGGAGCCGCCGGCCTTCGGCTTCGACCCCGACCGGCTGCGGGCGGCGGTCACCCCACGGACGCGGGCCGTCATCTTCAACAGTCCCAACAACCCGACCGGCAAGGTCTTCTCCCGCGAGGAACTCGCGGTCATCGCCGACCTCTGTCACGCCCACGACCTGCTGGCGATCACCGACGAGATCTACGAGCACATCATCTACGACGGTCGGGCCCACATCCCGATCGCCACGCTGCCCGGCATGGCCGAGCGCACGGTGACCATTTCGGGAATCTCGAAGTCCTACTCGGTCACCGGCTGGCGGATCGGCTGGGCGGTCGCCCCGCCCGAGATCACGCTCGGCATCCGGCGCGCGCACGACTTCGTCACCGTCGGCGCCCCGCACCCGCTGCAGGAGGCGGCCGTGGCGGCGCTCCGGCTGCCCGGGTCGTACTACGTCGGGCTGCGGGAGATGTACCAGGCCAAGCGCGACCTCTTGCTCGGCTATCTCACCCGCGCCGGGTTCGCCGCCTGGACGCCGGCCGGGGCTTACTACATCCTCACCGACGTGGGCGAGCACCTGCGCCGGTACCGGATCGCCGACGACCACGCCTTCGCGATGTTCCTGGTCAAGGAGGTCGGGGTGGCGACCGTGCCGGGCTCCTCCTTCTACGCCCACGCCGAGCTCGGGCGGACGAAGATCCGCTTCTGCTTCCCCAAGACCGACGAGGTCCTGAAGGAGGCCGGCGAGCGCCTGCAGAAGCTCCGCCCGTGACCGACCGCGGGGCGGGCGCGGGCCCGGCCCGCGCGGCGGCGTGCGCCATCTGGCGAGCGGCGGTGG
>DATLZL010000141.1:0-10980 GCA_035574035.1 Binatia bacterium
GCGCGGGGCCGGCTCGCCGTCCGCACCGGCCGGACGCGCGCCGCCACCCGCACCTTGCGGAGGATCTCGTCGCGCAAGCCGTCGAGACCCAGGTCGACCGTGAACGAGGGCTTGGCGACGAAGTCCACGGCCCCGAGCTCGAGCGCCCGAATGGCCGCCGCCGAATCCCGGCGGGTGTGGGCACTGATCATGACGATCGGCGTGGGACGCTCGGCCATGATCCGCTCCACCGCCGCCAGGCCGTCGGCGCGCGGCATGTCGACGTCCATCGTGACGACGTCGGGGCGCAGCGCCATGACGGCCTCCACGGCCTCCAGCCCGTCGGCCGCCGTCCCCACAACGTCGAGAGCGGGGTCGGCGGCCAGGATGGCTCGAATCACGCCCCGCATGAAGCGGGAGTCCTCGACGACCAGCACCCGAATCCGCGGCTCGGGGGTGAGCGAGGCCATCAGGCGACCACCCCCGCCCCGACGGACGGAGCCAGGATGGAGTCGAGCAGCCGAACCAGCCTCGACTCGTCCACCGGCTTGGTGACGTAATGGGTGACGCCGAGCTGGCGGGCCAGGCTGGCGTGCTTGTCACCGGCCCGGGTGGTGAGGATGACGACCGGAATCTCCCGCGTCGACGGCCGTCGCCGGAGGTCGCGCACCAGCTCATAGCCGTTCAGGCGCGGCATCTCGAGGTCGGTGACCACCGCGTCGACGGTGACCTCGCCCAGGCGTTCCAAAGCCTCGGCGCCGTCGCTGGCGGTGAGGACGACGAAGCCGGCCCGCTCGAGCATCTGGCCGACGAACTTGCGGATGCTGATCGAGTCGTCGACCAGGAGCACCCGCCGCGGCCCGCGGGCCGCGTCCTCGGCCACCGGCGCCGGCACCGCGACCGACCGTCGCCCTCCGTCCTCCACCAGTCGCCCGGGGTCGAGCAGGAGCAGCACGCGGCCGGCGCCCGAAATCGTCGCGCCGGCATAGGGGCCGCAGTTCTCCAGGAACGCGCCGAGGCTCTTGACGACGATCTCTTCCTTGCCGAGCAGCTCGTCCACCGCCACCACCACGGTGCGGCGGCCGCCCCGCACGGCGATCGCCGGCACCGGTCCCGGCGGAGGAGCGGCCGCCAGGCCGAGGACCTCGGCCAGGCGGATCAGATCCACCAGTTCACCCTCCACCATCGCCATCTCCGACCCGCTCACCCGGTAGACGTCCGACGTCCGGAGCCGCAACACGCGCCGCACCGCCGACACCGGCAGGGCGAAGACCTCGGCTCCGACCCGGATCAGGAAGGCGTCGGTGATCGCGATGGTCAGCGGCAGCTTGATCGTGAAGCGGGTGCCGGCGCCGAGGCGGGTGTCCACCTCCACGTGGCCGCCGAGTCGGGCGACGTTCGTGCGCACCACGTCCAGGCCGACGCCGCGCCCGGCCCCGGTCGTCACCCGCTCGGCGGTGCTGAATCCCGGCCGGAACAGGAGATCGAGCAGGTCGGCGGTACCCAGCAACGGCAGCCGGGTCGGCTCCAGAAAACCCCGCGTGACCGCCGCGCGCTTGAGCTCGTCCAGATCGATGCCGCGCCCGTCGTCGCTGACCTCGATGTGGATCATGCCCGCCCGGTGGCCGGCGCTGAGCGTGACCGTCCCTTCCGGCGACTTGCCGGCGGCGCGGCGCTCGGCCTCGGGCTCCAGCCCGTGGATGATGGCGTTCTGCACCAAGTGCAGCAGCGGGTCGGCCAGCTGCTCGACCACGCTGCTGTCCATCTCCACGCCCTCGTCCCGGACCGCGAGCGTGGCCCGCTTGCCCGTGGCCCGAGCCGTCTCGCGCACCTGACGGGCGAAGCGGGCGAACAGCCGGCTGACCGGGACCAGCCGGGCCCGCGTGATCTCGCCCCGCAGGTCGCCGGTGAGGCGCTGGACCTGCCCGGTGTCGTCCCGAACCGCCCGCACCAGCGCCGCCAGCTGGGCCTGGATCTCGGACAGGTCGTTCGAGAGCTCGCCCACGCTCCGGGCGAGGATGTTGAAGTCGTCGTAGCGGTCGAACTCGAGGTCCTCGAACTGCTGGATGATGCCCTCGACCGGGCCAGCGGGCTCGACGCCGGCGCGGGCGGGGGCGCCGGCCGCGGGCGCGTCGGGGACCCGGGGGTCGAAGTACTTGCGCTCGAACTCCCGCACGACCTGCGCCATCCGGCGCTCGCTGAAGCCGAGCAGCTCGCCCAGGCGCTCGAACTCCGCCAGCCGGCCCTCCAGCCGACTCCGGGCGATGACCAGCTCGCCGACCAGGTTCATCAGGGCGTCGAGCCGGTCCAGGTTCACGCGCACGCTGCCCCGCCCGCGCTCGCGCTCACGCGAGGCCCGTACCGCGACGCTCGACGCCGGGAGGTCGTCGGGGCGGCCCGCCGGCCACGGCGCCGGCGGTTCGAATCGCGCCAGGTCGGGGCCGGACTCGGGAGCCGCCGGGGGTGCCTCGGCCACCGGGCTCTCCACGGAAACGAGGGTCAGGTCCTCCAGCAGGGCGTGGGCACGGGCGATCGTCGCCGGCAGCTCGGGCGCCGCCTCCTCCGCGCTCCGCAGCATGGCCCGCAGTGCTTCGGCACCCGCGAACACGGCCTCGATCACCCCCGGCGTGAGGGCCGCGTGCCCGTCGCGGATGGCGCCCAGGACGTCCTCCAGCCGGTGCGCCAGGTCGCCCATGGGCCGACATCCGACGGTGTAGGCGGCGCCCTTGAGCGTGTGCACGGCCCGGAACAGGGCGGCGATCTCGGTCGGACTGGATCCCTCCTGCTCCAGCCGCAAGAGCGAGGCCGTCATCGCGTCCAGGTGCTCGCTCGCTTCGGGGGCGAAGTACGACAGCACCTCGGCGTTGTCCGCGAAGAACCGGGACAGCTCGTCGAGACCGCCCGCGTCCGTCGCCGCCGGCTCCACCGCCGGGGCGTTCAGGCGCCCGACGAGGGCGTCGATCGCCGCCCGGTCCTCCCGACCGTGCTCGCCGATCTCATCCAGCGCCTGCTTGAGAGCGGCGACCAGCTCGTCGAGCGCGGCCGCCGCCTGCCGCCGTTCCGTCGCCGGTGCGGCGGCAGCCCGGTCGGCGATCGTCTCGACGGCGCCGGCGAGGGCAGAGACGCCCGGAAACCCGTGCAGCGCGGCGGCCCCCCGGAGCCGGTGCCCGCCGATCCGCAGGCGCTCGATCACGTCGGACGGATCATCGGCGCCGTCGGCGAGTGAGGGGAGGTCCTGCTCGATGGTGGCCAAGGTATCCCACGCCTCCATCAGGAACACGCTCCGGAGGAAGTCCGGATCGACCGGCTCGCTGGCCATTCACCGCCTCTGGTAGGCGACGCCGGCGGGACGGAGGATGGGGTGGAAGTCTTCGGGGGACGGGACCACGCCCTCGGCGTGGCCGAGGAGCAGGTAGCCGCCCCGACGGACGGCGGCGCCGAGGCGCGCCATCACCTGGTCCCGCGTCTGACGGGTGAAGTAGAGCAGCACGTTGCAGCAGACCACGACGTCGAACTTCCCCAGGTAGAGGTCCCGGCGGATGTCGTGCCGGAGGAAACGCACCATGCTCCGCACCTCGGAGCCGATGCGGTAGCCACCTTCCTCGGCGACGAAGTGGCGCTGCAGGTAGAGAGGCGGCACGCTGGCCACCGACAGGGGGCCGTAGACGCCGCGTCGCGCCGCCGCCAGGGCGGCCCGGCCGACGTCGACGCCGAGGATCTCGACCGCCCGGGGCGCGTCGCAGGCCAGGTGCTCCCGCACCGTCATCGCGATCGAGTACGGCTCCTGCCCGGTCGAGCAGCCCACCGAGAGCATCCGCAGCCGGGCCGGGCCGTTCACGGCGAGGTCGGGCAGGATCACGTCGGCCAGTAGGGCGTGGTGCCCGGGATAGCGGAAGAAGCAGGTCTCGTGGACCTGCAGGGCTTCCTCCAGCTCGGGGGGCAGCCGGCCCTCGCGTTCGGCCGTGGCCTCCAGTTCGGCCAGCCAGCGGTCCCAGTTGTCGGCGCCGGCCCAGGCCATGACCGCCCGCGCGCGGGCATTCAGGAACGGCAGGCGCGCCGGCGGAAAGGCCATCCCGGTGCGCCGGGTGATGACGCGGGCCAACCGCTCCAAATCCGGCGCCAGGGCCATCAGGCGCGCTCCGTCAGGCGGCCAGCTTGAACTTGGCAAGGCTCGCCATCAGCTCGTCGGCGAGCCGGACCAGGTGGTCCAGGGACTTGCGCGCCTCCACCACGCCCTGTTCGGTTTGCACCGCCACGCTGGCGATGGACTGCACGGCCACCGCCACGCTCTCCACGCCCCGCACCTGCTGCTGCGTCGCCAGGGAGATGTCATGGGCCAGCTCGGCCGACTTGCGGGAGATGTCGCCGATCTCCCGCAGGGCATCGCCGGTCTGGACCGCGGTGCGGTAGCCCGCTTCCACTTCCCGGGTGCCCTCTTCCATGGCCACCACCGCCTCCTGGGTCTCGTTCTGGATGGCCTTGATCAGCACCACGATGTCCTTGGCCGCCTTGGCCGACCGCTCGGCCAGCTTGCGGACCTCGTCGGCCACCACCGCGAACCGCAGGCCGTGCTCGCCCGCGCCCGCGGCCTCGATGGCAGCGTTGAGCGCGAGCAGGTTGGTCTGCGAGGCGATCTCCTCGATGGTGTTGACGATCTCCGAGATCTCCAGGGACCGATCGGCCAGGCTCTTGATCTTGCGCGAGATGGCTTGCACCTCGCCCCGGATGCGCTGCATGCCGGCCAGGCTGGCTTTGACCGCCTCGCCGCCCTTCTCGGCGGCGTCCAGGGTGAGGCGGGCCGCGCTGGCCGAGGCCTCGGCGTTTTCCGCCACCTGGCGGACGGAGAGCGTCAGCTCTTCCATGGCGCTCGACACCCCCATCGCCTCCCGGGCCTGCACCTGAGATCCGGCGGTCATCTGGTCCATGGTGGCGATCATCTCGCCGGCGCTGCCGGCCACCTGCTGGGCGGCGTGGCGCACGTCCTTGATGAGCACGCCGAGCTCGTCGACCATGACGTTGATCGCGTCCACCACGCTGCCCAGGATGTCGGAGGTGACCTCGCCGCGGCGGGTGAGGTCGCCCTGGGCGATCTCGGTCGCGGTGTCGAGGAAGCGGGTGATGTTGCGCTGCAGCTCCTCGCGCTTGCGGCGCTCCTCGTCGCGCTCGGCCTCCGTCTGCACCAGCGAGCGCAACCGCACCACGGTGTCGTTGAAGGTCGCCGCCAGCTGGCCGATCTCGTCGCCCGACGTGACGGGCACCAGGCGGGAGAGGTCACCCTGACCCACCCGCTCGGCGACCTTCACCACCTCGGCCACCGGACGGGTGACGCGGCGGGCGAAGACGACGCCCATCAGCACCGACAGCGCCGCCACGCCGCCGAACACCTGCAGCAGCCACCGTCCGGTCTGGGCGGCGGCGGTCTCGATGATGGCCTTGTCCATGCCGACCCGGACGGTGCCGAGCTGCCCGGCCAGGATGGGGACGCCGATGTCGATGATGGCCCGCGGCTCGCCGGTGACCGGGTCGGCGTAGGTGATCTCCTTGACCTGCTGCGCCCGCTCGCCGGGGACCAGGTTCTGCTCGACGATGCCGGCCGGAACCAGCGGCGAGAACGTGTGGGCCACGATGGTGCGGCCGGGGTCGTACACCATCACGTACTTAACACCGCTGATGGCGGCGAACTGGTCCACCAGCGCCTGCACCGTCGACGCATCGCGGTTCAGGAGCAGGTCCACGCCGGAGGAGGCCAGGCTACTGGCGATGGCCGTGCCCTTGGACGTGAACTCCTCGGTCATGTTCCGGCGCAGGGTCTGGACCGAGATGTACCAGGTGATCGCCGCCAGCGGCACCAGGGTGGCGGCCAGGAACACGATGATCTTGGGCAGCAGCCCGAAGCGAACCCGGCGCTGGCTCATCGGCCGCTCCTTGCTCATGCCTTCACCGCCGCCGGGAAGTCGACGACCGGCACCCACCGGCCGCTCTCGACCCGGGTGAAGTAGACGCTGTCCAGTCCCTGGTGGCGCTCGGGCCCGAACGTCAGCGGGGCGCCGATCCCCAGGTCCACGTTCTTCATGGACTCCAGCGCCGCCTTGAACCCGGGGCGAGTCGGGTTCGGACCGGCCCGGCGCAGCGCCTCGACGATGACCTTGGCGTTGATGAATCCCTCCAAGCTGACGAAGGACAGCGGCTCCGGCGCGTACTTGGGGTCCCGGAGCGTCTCCGGCACCTCCGGGCGGTGACGCTCCATCAGCGAGCGGTACTCCGCCACCGCCGAAAGGCTCAGATCGTCATAGGACGGCACCACCTGGGAGTTGATCAGCGCGCCGGTGTAGTCGCGCCCGGTGGTGCGGCCGTGCGCGAGCAGCAGCCGCAGCATGGCCTCGGACCCCACGAACGAGAGGTTGGCGATGGGCACCCGCCAGCCGAGGTCGCGGCAGGTGCGCACGAAGGCGCCGCAGCCCTGGTAAGCGCCCGTACACAGCACCACGTCGCAGCCGGCCTCGCGCAGGGCGCGCGCCGCCGGGCCCATGTCGTCGTCGAATCGGGCGCCCCGCTTGTACGTCGCCTCGGCGGCGATCCGCGCTCCGCGCAGCGCCAGACCTCGGGCGACGCCGTCGGTGCCGCTGCGGCCGTACGCATCGACCTGGTAGAACACCCCGAACTTCCTGGCCCCGGCCTGCCAGAATCGCTCGACCAGCGCCATCATCTCCTGGCGATAGGAGGCGCGGATGTTGAAGACCTGCTCCACGTAGGGCGCCTCCCGCTGCGGCTGGGCGCCGGTGAAGTTACCGACCAGGACGACGTGCTGATCGGCGTAGCGCTTGATCACCGGCAGCGCTCGGGTCAGCGTGGGAGTCCCCACGTAGTTCGACAGGAAGAAGACGTTCTCCTTCTCCAGCAGCTGGATGGTGTTCTGCACGCAGGGGGTGGGCTCGTAGCCGTCGTCCAGCGCCACCACGGTGATGCGGCGGCCGTGGACGCCGCCGCGCGCGTTGACCTCGGTGTAGTAGGCCTGGGCGCCGCGGTACAGCTCGGTCCCCAGCCCGGCCGCACTGCCCTTGAAGGCGGCGCTCATGCCGATCCGGATCTCGGTGGGCGTGACGCCGGGTGCGCTGCCGGTGCGTTCCGGCAGGGCCGGTGCCGGCATCCGCCCGGTCCCGCCCTGCGGCCAGGCCGGCTCCCGGGGGACCAGTGCGGAGGCCACGCCCCACGACAACGCTTGCAAGAGTCTGCGCCGTTCCATCGTCACGCCTCCTGACGGCGCCCGCCGGGCGACGGCCGCAGCGCCGCGACCAGCTTGTCGGCGTCGAGCCACGTCGCCACCCGGTCGGGGCGCCGGAGGATGCCCTGGGTCCACGGTCCGTAGCGCCCGCGGCCACCATCCGCCAGCGGGGTCACTTCCTCGAAGGTTTCGAGTCCCACGGCGTCATCGATGGCCAGCGCCACCGACGCGCCGTCGCCCTCGAGCACCAGCGCTCGAAGCCCCCGTCCGCCGCGGCGCGGCCCGAGGCCGAGCAGGTGGCGCGCGTCGACGATCGTCACCACCTCACCACGCAGGTTGGCGACGCCGAGCACGTGGGGTGGGGCCAGCGGGACCGGGGTCGCGTCCTCGAACCCCACCACCTCCCGGGCCTGTCGGACGTCGACCGCGAACGTCTCGCCGCCCAGCGTGAACAGGCAGGCCCGGACGGCGGCCGCCGCCGGCGCACTCGTCATCGTGCGAACCGCCGGACCGCCGCCAGGAGCTGCTCGGGCGTGAACGGCTTGGGAAGGTACTCGTCGGCTCCCTGCCGCAGCCCCCAGGTCCGGTCGCTCTCCTGGTTCTTGGACGAGACGACGACCACGCGCGTCTGCCTGGTGCGCGCATCGCGGCGGAGCCCGCGCAGGATGTCGTACCCGTTGCGCTTGGGCATCACGATGTCGAGCACGAGCACGTCCGGCTGCTCGGCGGCGATCTTGTCCTCGAGCGCCTCGCCGTCCAGGTAGGAAACGACCTGGTGGCCGGCCGACTTGAGGATCGCCTCCATCATCTGCACCTCGGAGTAGGCGTCGTCCACCACCATCACCTTGCTCATCGCGACGCGAAACCTCCTCGATGTCCAGTGGATGCCGGGCGGCGCCAGGCAGGGTGCAATGCGGTTGCCAAGGCCGCGAGCCCGAGGCGGTCCACGATCGCCGCAGGAGACGCGGGGGGCCGGCGATCACGGGCCGGAGCGAATCTCCGCGTGGTGACACGATTGCGCCACGCCATGACAGCGTGTCGTGCCCCGGTGTCACCCCGGGCGGCAGCCGGAGGCGGCGCCCGAGCTTGCCCGGGCGGCGGAGTTTGGCCGGGAACTTGAATGCGCGGCTTGGTCGTGCGGTTCGATCGTCTGTTCCGTGCGGTCACCGGGCGGCGACGAGGGCCGAGCTCGATGGCGCTGTTCCGCCAAGCCAGCCGCCTGCGGGACGCCGGCCGCTTCGAGGAAGCGGCGGCGCTGGTCGAGCAGGGGCTCGCCCTGGATCCGGACAACGTCGTCGGCCACCTGCTGGCCGGGTCCCTCCACGCAGCGTTCCGCGACCCGGGCCGCGCGCGCGCCGCCTTCGAGCACGTACTCCGGCTCGACCCGACGCATCCCCGTGCACTCCTGGGCCTGGCCCGCATCGCCATCGAGGAGCACGACCCGCGCGGCGCCGCCGACCTGCTGCGCCGGGCCCTGGCGCGCTATCCCGACTTCCCCGAGGCCCAGGCGCTGCTGGCCGTGATCACGACCGACGAATTGCCCGGCTCCCGCGCCGCGCGCCCAGCGCCGGCCATTCGGGCCGACCGGTTGCGGGTGCCGGCCGACAGCCGGGAAATGGTCATCGCCCGCCCCGACGGCAGCCTGCTGCTGGCCCAGCCCCGCGGCCCGCGGAGCGAGGAGATCGCGGCCCGGACCGCTCAGATCTACCGCCTGGCGGCCGCGCTCGCCGCGCGCGCCGGTTGCGGGTCCCTCCGGCACGCCGTCGTCGAAGGCGCGGCCGAGACGACCGTGGCGCGGGCCGACCGGGACGTGGTCCTCTCGCTGACGTTCGGACGCGACGTGGCGCTGGCCACCGCGCTGGCGCACCTGGACCGCGTGTGGACGCACTGCCGCGCCGAGATCGGCACCGCCGTGGCGTGAGATGAGCGTCCCGGACGCCGCGCTGGAACCGACCACCGCCCCCGCCGGCCGCGACCTCAAGAAGGTCCTCCACGAACTCCTCCAGCAGGAGCACGTGACGGGGGGCCTGATCGTGGCACCCGACGGCCTGGTGATCGCCGCTCAGCTGCCGAGCGGGGTGCCCGTGGAGGCGGTGTCGGCGCTGGCGGCGATGCTGGGGCGGGAGCTCGAGCTGCGGGGCCCGCGCCTGCGGCGCGGAACCTTCCTCACGGCGCAGTTCGCGGCCGGCGACGGCACGGTGTTCCTGGGCGGCACGCCGGTCGGCTTCATCGTCCTGCTGGCCCGGGCCGAGGCCAGCGCCGAGAAGGTCCGCCGCGCCCTGCGGGCCGCCGTCGACAGCGTCCGCCAGGCGTTCGCCCGCTGACCGGACGCTCCGGGCGCGTCAGGAGCCTTCGGGATCCAGGGGCAGGTCGATCGTGACGGTCGTTCCGCGACCCTCGCCCTCGCTCTCGGCCCGGATCGCGCCACCGTGCGCCTCGACGAGACGGGCGGCGATGGCCAGGCCGAGGCGCAGCCCGCCGCCGGGGCCAGGGCGAACGCCGTTGTCCTGAGCGAAGGGCTCGAACAGCCGGGCAAGCCGATCGGCGGCCGTCCCCGGTCCACTGTCCCGCACCACGATCCACGCCCGGCCGCCCGCCCGCTCCAGTCGTACCTCGACCTGGCCCTTCTCCGGGGTCGCCTCCACCGCGTTCTCCAGCACGTAGTCGACCATCTGCGTGAGCCGCCGCGCGTCCCCCCGGACCCAGGCGTCCCGGTCGAGCAGCGTGTGGATCGTCACCCGCCGCTCCCGGGCGGCCGCTCGGTGCCGGCTGACGGCCTGATCGACGCAGTCGGCGAGGACGACGCGCTCGCGCTCGATGACCGGGGGGTGCGCGGTCAGCTGGGAGAGCTCGAGGAGCTCGTCGATCAGCCGGCGCAACGTTTCGGCGTTCCGAATGGCGACCTCCAGACCGCGGGCCTTCGTCTCCGGGTCCAGATCCTCGGTGCGCAGCCGTGCCAGCCAGCCGAGGACCGCGTTGAGCGGCGTCCGCAGCTCGTGGGAGAGGGTGCCGAGGAACTCGTCCTTGGCCCGACTGGTCGCCTCGACTTGGCGAAGGAGCTCGCCCCGCACCCGGGCCAGCTCCTCGGCCTGCTGCCGGCGCGACCGCGCCGCCTCGTTCAGCAGCGACGCCAGCACGGCCGCGGCGGCGAACATCAGCATGCGGAGGACGGTCCCGAGGTCCAGGCCCATGCGGAAGGCGGGCGCGACGAAGAAGTACTCGCTGGCGGCCGTGGCCAGCACCGTCGCCACCAGGCCGGGCCCGAGGCCGCCGAACCAGGAGACCACCACCACGCCCGCGAAGAAGAGCGGACTCGACGAGGGCTGGACCACGGGCCACAGGACGAGGCTCAGGAGGGCAGCGAACCCGACTGCGACGGGCGCCAGCGCGTAGTGCAGTCCGGGCCGCCAGGAGGCTACGATCGCCGGTCCACCGTGCGGGCGGCGGACCGGCCGGCGATGCGGCCGAACACCGCGCCGGCCATCAGCCCGGCCCCGCCCGGATAGTTGTGGTAGAAGAGTCCGCCCACCAGCTCGCCGGCGGCGAAGAGGCCGGGGATCGGCCGCTGCTCGCAGTCCACCACCTGGGCGTCGCCGGTGATCCGCAGCCCGCCGAACGTGAACGTGATGCCGGTCGTGACGGCGTAGCCCACGTAGGGCGGCGTGTCCAGCGGCAGGGCCCAGTTCGACTTCGGGGGCGTCACGCCCCGGGTGCCCTTGCCGTCCTTGACCGCCGGGTTGAACGTGCCCGGCTGCACGGCCCGGTTGAACGCCTCGACC
>DATLZL010000142.1:0-2584 GCA_035574035.1 Binatia bacterium
GACCATCCGGCGGAAGTACGCGTGGACGGCCGTGCTGTCGGTCAGCTCCGGGTGGAAGGTGCCGGCCAGGATGCTCCCCTCCCTGACCAGCACCGGCTCGCCGCCGTGCGCGGCCAGCACCGCGACGCCCGGCCCCACCCGCCGGATGCGCGGGGCCCGGATGAAGACCATCTCGATGGGTACCGGCGTCCCGTCGAGGCGCGCCTCGCCCCTCGCCTCGAACGACTCCCGCTGGCGCCCGTAGGCGTTGCGCTCGACGGTGGCGTCGAGGAAGCCCAGCGACGGCTGCGCGGGGTTCAGGACCTCCCGCGCCAGCAGGATCAGTCCGGCGCAGGTCCCGAAGATCGGCCGCCCCCCCGCGCGGAACTTCTCGAGCGCGGGCACGAAGCCGAAGTCGCCCATCAGCTTGAGCAGCGTCGTGCTCTCGCCGCCGGGGATGACCAGCCCACCCACGTCGTCGAGTTCCGCGGTCTTGCGGACCTCGACGGCCCGGGCGCCGCAGCGCTCCAGGGCGCGCGCGTGGAGCGCGAAGTCGCCCTGGAGCGCCAGCACGCCGATCCGCACGGCTACCACCCGCGCGTCTGCAGCAGGTCCTTGTCGGCGAGCTTCGAGGTCTCGATGCCCGGCATCGCCTCGTCGAGGTCAGCGCTGACCTCGGCCAGGACCTTGGGATCGCGGAAGTTGGTGGTGGCGCGGACGATCGCCTCGGCCCGCGCCGCCGGGTCCTTCGACTTGAAGATGCCGGACCCGACGAAGACCGCCTCGGCGCCGAGCTGCATCATCAGCGCGGCGTCGGCCGGCGTGGCCACCCCGCCGGCCGAGAAGTTCGGCACCGGCAGCCGCCCGGCCTTGGCCACCCAGCGCACCAGCTCGTAGGGCGCGCCGAGGTTCTTGGCCTCGGTCATCAGCTCCTCGTCGCCCAGCGTCGTGAGCCGGCGGATGCCGCCGACGACGGCGCGCAGGTGGCGGACGGCCTCGACGATGTTGCCGGAGCCGGCCTCGCCCTTGGTGCGGATCATCGCCGCCCCTTCCCCGATGCGGCGCAGCGCCTCGCCCAGGTCGCGGGCGCCGCAGACGAACGGCACCCGGAAGGCGAACTTGTCGATGTGGTAGGCCTCGTCGGCCGGCGTGAGCACCTCGGACTCGTCGATGAAATCCACACCGAGCGCCTCCAGGATCTGGGCCTCGACGAAGTGGCCGATGCGGGCCTTGGCCATGACCGGGATGCTGACCGCCGCCTGGATCTCCTTGATCTTGGCCACCGACGCCATGCGGGCCACCCCGCCTTCGCGCCGGATGTCAGCCGGCACCCGCTCCAGGGCCATGACGGCCGCCGCCCCGGCCTGCTCGGCGATCTTGGCCTGCTCGGCGTTGGTGACGTCCATGATGACGCCGCCCTTGAGCATCTCCGCCAGCCCGATGTGCTTGCGATCCGCGATCCTCAGTCCGTCCCGTTCCATGTCCTCTCTCCTCTCGTGAGCGCCGTGGCGCGGGCGAGCCCGCGCTCCGCCCCGCCTTCCGCCCCTACACCAGCGGCACCGCCGCCGGGGCCGGGGCCGCTCGCAGCGGTCGGCGTGCGTCCCGGATCAGCTCCGCCAGCCGCCGCACGCCCTCGTCGATCCGCGCCGCCGGCACCGCGGAGAACGACAGCCGCAGCGTCGCCTCGCCGGCCTCAGCGTCGGCGAAGAAGGCCGGCCCCGGGGTGTAGGCCACGCCGCGCTCGAGGGCCCGGGGCAGCAGGGCCGGGGCCGACACCCCGGCCGGCAGCGTCACCAGCAGCGAGAACCCGCCCTGGGGCTCGGTCCAGGTGACGCCCTCCGGCATCCGACGGCGCAGGGCCTCCAGCAGGAGCGCGCGGCGCCGCGCGTACTCGCGGGCGACGCGGGCCAGGTGCCGCTCCAGGAGTCGCCGCTCGCAGAACCGGTGGACCGCCGCCTGGAGCAGCGCGCTCGTGTGCAGGTCGGCCAGCTGCTTGGCCGCGGCCAGGCGCTCGATGACGGGCGGCGGCGCGATCAGCCAGCCCAGACGCAGGCCCGGAAACAGGATTTTCGAGAACGTTCCGATGTAGATCACGATACCGTCCCGGTCGCGGGCCTTGAGCGGCCCGGGGGGCCGGACGGCCCAGGACAGGGCCGGATCGAAGCCGTCCTCGACGATCGGCACCTGGTGGCGCACGGCGGCGTCCAGCAGCCGGCCGGCCGTGTCGGCCGTCATCGCCAGTCCGGTCGGGTTGTGGCACGTCGGCTGGCAGTAGAAGAACTTCGGGGCCCGGCGGGCCAGCAGCCGCTCGAGCGCCTGCGGGTCCGGGCCGTCGGCCGTCCACGGCACGCCCAGCAGCGCCGCGCCCGCCGCCCGGAACACCTGCATCGCGCGCGGGTAGGTCGGCTGCTCGATCGCCACCGGATCGCCCGGGTCGAGGAAGGTCCGCGCGATCAGGTCGAAGCCCTGCTGGGAGCCGTTGACGATCAGGATCTCCTCCGGCCGCGCCTGCAGGCCGAAGCGCAGCAGCGAGCCGGCCAGGTACCGCCGCAGCGGCGGATAGCCCTCGACCGGGTAGTACTGCAGCAGGGCGGCCCCTTCCTCG
>DATLZL010000143.1:0-6486 GCA_035574035.1 Binatia bacterium
GGCGACGCTCAAGCAGATCGAGACCGCCCAGTGGCACCCGCTGGTCACCCGGCGCGAGTACCAGCTGGCCGCCAACCTGACCGGCATCGGCGTGGACGACCCCGACGCCAACTTCTACGAGAACTACGCCTGCGGCTCGCCGCGCAACTACACCGACTACTGCGACGAGGCGGTGATGCGCCTCATCGACCAGCAGTCCCAGGAGCTCGACCCCGGGCGCCGGATGGCGCTGGTGGCGCAGATCCAGCGCCGCCTGGAGGAGGACGCGGCCCGGCCCACGATGGGCTGGCGCCTGGACCGGTTCGCCCACCACGCCCACGTCAAGAACCTGGTCCCCCACCAGGTCATCTACAACTGCTGCCGGCTGCAGGAGGTGTGGCTGGACCGGTAGAACGGCGGGGCGGCAGGCTGGGCGGCGCGGCGTCAGTGACGGCCCGTCCGGGGGGCGATGGCGGTAGCCGAGCGCGGCGGCCTCAACCAATAGGCCGCGCGCGGCCGAAGGCCCACCGTAGACCGACCGGGGCCGCCAGCGTGGTGACGAGCACCATCACGACCACCGCCGAAAGGGCCTCGGTCCCAAGCAACGGCCGCGCCCGCGAAGGCCCGACCACGGGGGCGGCGCCGGTCGGAGGTTCCTACAGCGCAGCCGGGGCGGCGGGACCGGGGCCGCCGTCGGCCGCGGGCGCCCGGACGTCGCGCAGCCGTCGCTCGAGGAATCGGCGCTCGGCCTCGTTGGTGACGAGCACCAGCGCGCACTCGTAAGCCCGGGCGGCCGGCTCGAGCTCACCCAGGCGGCGCAGCAGCTCCCCGCGCGTGGCGTGGAGCAGGTGATAGCGGTCGAGCGCCCCCGAGCCGGCCAGCGCGTCGACCAGGGCCAGCGCCCGCTCCGGGCCCTCCACCATCGCCACCGCCGCCGCACGGTTCAGGCGGACGACCGGCGAGGGGTACACGCGCTCCAGGCGGTCGTACAGACGCAGGATCTCCCTCCAGTCGGTGTCCTCGGCCCGCGGGGCGCGGCAATGCACCGCCGCGATCGCGGCCTGCAGCGCGAACGGACCCGGCCCGCCGCCGAGTGCCTCGTCGACCATCGGCAGCGCCTCGGCGATCTGGGCCCGATCCCAGCGGCGGCGGTCCTGCTCCTCGAGCAGGACGACGTCGCCGGCGGCGTCCAGGCGCGCCTCCCGGCGGGCGTCGTGGAGCAGCATGAGCGCCAGCAGTCCGGTCGCCTCCGGCGGGGGCGGCGCTACCAGCGCTCGCAGCAGGCGGGCCAGGCGGATGGCTTCGGCACAGAGGTCCGGGCGCAGGAGCCGATCGCCCCGGGTGGCGGCGTAGCCCTCGGTGAAGATCAGGTAGATCACCGCCAGCACCGCGTCCAGCCGGGCCGGCATCTGGCCCGCGTCGGGGACGGCGTACGGGATCCGGGCGTCCCGGATCTTGGCCTTGGCCCGGACGAGGCGCTGAGCCATGGTCGGCGCCGGGACCAGGAACGCCCGGGCGATCTCCTCGGTCGTCAGGCCGCCCAGGGTGCGCAGGGTCAGGGCGACCTGGGCCTCGAGCGCCAGTGCCGGGTGACAGCAGGTGAAGATCAGCCGCAAGCAGTCGTCGGGGATGTCGGCCGGATCGAACTCCGGCGGCTCGACGACCGTCGCCGCCTCGCTCGCCGCGTAGTCGTCGAGCTTGTCGGCCAGCCGCGTGCGGCGCCGCAACCGGTCGATGGCCTTGTGCCGGGCGGTCTGCACGATCCAGGCCCGCGGCGCGTCCGGCACTCCAAAGGCGCGCCACTGCTCGACGGCGGCGGCGAAGGCTTCCTGGGCCGCCTCCTCGGCGAGGTCGAAGTCGCCCACCAGCCGGATCACGGTGGCCACGATCCGGCCCCAATCGGCGCGATAGACGGCATCGATGGCAGCGTCAGCATCCACGGGCGTCGCCACGCCGACCAATGTACCCTCGGTGTCGATTCCAGGCCCCGCCGTTCGACTGATCGGGTGGAGGCGCACGACGGAGGAGCCATGAAGTACATGCTGCTGGTCTACCTGGACGAGCAGGCCATGAGCGAGGCCGAGCGGCAGGCGTGCTACGCCGAGTCCGCCCGCCTGGCGCGCGAGCTCCACGCCGGCGGTCAGTACGTGGACGCGAGCCCCCTGCATCCCGTCGCCACCGCCACCAGCGTCCGCGTGCGCGACGGTAAGACGCTGATCACCGACGGGCCCTTCGCCGAGACCCGCGAGCAGCTGGGCGGCTACTACCTCATCGAGGCGGCGGACCTCGACGAGGCCATCGCGGTCGCCGCCCGCATCCCGGTCGCGCGCCTGGGGACGATCGAGGTGAGGCCGGTGATGGAGATCCCCGGCTTGCCGAAACCCATGAGCGGAGGAAGGGCATGAGCCGAGTACGCGTGCTGGTCGGCACCCGCAAGGGCGCCTTCATCCTGACGGCGGACGGAGCCCGCAAGGACTGGGAGGTCAACGGGCCCTACTTCGGGGGCTGGGAGATCTACCACCTCAAGGGATCGCCGGCCGATCCCGACCGCATCTACGCTTCGCAGTCGAGCGGCTGGTTCGGCCAGATCATCCAGCGGTCGCGCGACGGCGGGAAAACGTGGGAGGTGCCCGGCGGTCAGAAGGTGCCCGGGCCCTACGACCCGCCGGGGAGCGCGAGCCACGCGTTCCTTTACGACACCTCCGGTCCGACCGGCCGGCCGCTCGGCACCCACCAGTGGTACGACGGCACGCCGCGCCCGTGGGAGTTCACGCGCGTCTGGCACCTCGAACCGTCGCCCGCCGACCCGGACACCGTCTGGGCCGGCGTCCAGGACGCGGCGCTGTTCCGCTCGACCGACGGCGGCCGGACGTGGCAGGAGCTGGCGGCGCTGCGCGGGCACGCCTCGGCGCCGGCCTGGCAGCCGGGAGCCGGCGGGCTCTGCCTGCACACGATCCTGCTGGATCCGGCGCGGGCCGGAGGGATGTTTGTCGCCATCTCGGCGGCGGGCGTCTTCCGCAGCGACGACGCCGGCGCAACGTGGCGGCCGGTCAACCGCGGCCTGCGCTCCGAGCAGATCCCCGATCCGACCGCTGAGGTCGGCCACTGCGTGCACCGGATCGCCGTGCATCCGGCCCGGCCCCAGGTGCTCTTCATGCAGAAGCACTGGGACGTCATGCGCAGCGACGACGGAGGCGAGTCGTGGCAGGAGGTGAGCGGCAACCTCCCCAGCGACTTCGGCTTCCCGATCGAGGTGCACCCCCACGAGCCGGACACGGTCTTCGTCGTCCCGATCACGAGCGACTCCGAGCACTACCCGCCCGAGGGCCGGCTCCGCGTGTACCGGAGCCGCGTGGGCGGTGAGGAGTGGGAGGCGCTCACCCGCGGGCTGCCCCAGCGCCACTGCTACGTCAACGTGCTGCGGGACGCCATGGCCGTCGACACGCTCGAGCCCGCCGGCGTCTACTTCGGCACCACCGGCGGCCAGGTCTACGCCTCGGCCGACGGCGGCGAGAACTGGACGCCCATCGTCCGGGATTTGCCGGTCGTCGTTTCGGTCGAGGTCCAGACGCTCCGGTGAGCGGCGCGTCGGGGCCGCCTCGCAAGGACGCCGGTGCGGCCGGCCCGGGGCCGGACGCGGGTGACGGAGCGCCGGAGACGGCGGGGGTTCGGGCGCCCGCGGCCCTGATCCGTGTGGTCCTGCCGGCACATCTACGCACGCTGGCCCGCGTGGAGGGCGAGGTGAAGGTCCAGGTCGCCGCTCCGGTGACCCAGCGCTCGGTGCTGGACGCGCTGGAGGGCGCCTACCCGGTGCTGCGGGGGACGATCCGGGATCAGGCCACGCTGAAGCGGCGACCCTTCATCCGCTTCTTCGCCTGCCAGCAGGACCTCTCGCACGACCCGCCCGACACGGTGCTGCCGGAGGCGGTGGCGACGGGCGCGGAGCCCTTCCTGGTCGTGGGAGCGATGGCCGGCGGGTGAGACGCCGAGGGGGCCCGGACGGCCCCCTCGAGGCTCAGCAATTGCCTTTCTTGGCGTGGCCGGGCGGGCAGAAGCCCCGGCCTTTCACGTGGGCGTGGAAGTGTCCCGGCGGCAGCTTGGCGATCGCCGGCGGGACGGTCGTCACGATGACCCAGGGGCCGGCGTAGGACTGCGAGACCCACCACCGGCCGCCGTGGAAGTAGTAGTAGGCGCCGTTGTAGTGGACGATGTCGTGCCCTTCCATCACGTAGAGGCCCCACTCCGGCACCCAGACCAGGCGCGGTGGGCCTGACACGACGACGGGCGGAGGTGGGGCGACCACGACCGGCGGCGGGACGGCGGCGGGAGGCGCCGCGGCCACGGCCGGCGGCGGGGGCGGTGCCTGGGCCGCCCTCTTCTGCTCGGCGCCCTGGATGGCGTCGCCGATCACCGCTCCGCTGACCGCGCCCACGCCGGCACCGATCAGCGCTCCGGTCCCCGTGTGACCCACCTGACTGCCGATGATGGCGCCGGTGCCGGCGCCGATCGCGCCGCCGGCCAGGGCGCCCTTCTCCCGCGTGGTGAGCGGTGACGAGCACGCGGCCGTCATGAGCACGGTGGCGATCGTGACCAACACGCGCAAGATCATCGCTCGGGCCCCCTCTTGCCCTTCTTGCCCTCGCCCTTGCCCGGATGTCCGCCGGCATGCCCGGGCGGCCCGTCGCCGGCCATCTTCTTCGCGTGTCCGGGCGGGACCTTGTAGTAGGCGACCGGCACCGCCAGCACCGGCGGCGGCACGCGGTCGGCGGCGACCTTCACCCACTTGCCCTTGGCCGGGACGGCGTAGAACCACGTCCCGTGGTGGAAGCTCCAGTAGCGGCCGTCGTAGAAGAAGAGGTTGAACTCCACGCCCGGGGCGTAGGAGACCACCGACCCCGGTACCGCCACCAGCCGCGGCGGCTGCGCCACGACCACCGGCGGCGGCGCCGGCACGCCGACGTGGATGCCGACGTTGACGTCGGCATGGGCCGGCCGCGGCGTCACCGAGCCGGCCGCGAGCGTCAGGATCAGGAGCGTCTTCTCGGCAAGCACGCTGCTCACCTCCACGCGCTGCGTCGTCGCCCGGACGGTGCAGGGGCGGTGCCAGGCTCCGGACTCGATTCCACGCGCGGTTGAGCGCCGGCCGGGCCCGGGGGGGCTGACGGCGCCGTGCCGGAGTGGCTTCCTGTGCCAGCGTGTCGGGCACCATTCGGCGCCAGGGACCCCTGCGCCGGCGGCGACACGGCGATCCAGGCCGCATGGCGGGCGCTCGGGGTCTGGCACCCGGCTTGCCTCGAACAGCCTCGCCCGCCGTGACGACCCGGCGCCTGATCGTCTGCTTCGACGGGACCTGGAACACGCTCGAGGACCGCACCAACGTCGCCCGTATCTACGCCGCCGTCGCCGACGTCCACGCCGACTGTCCCGAGCAGCGGAAGTTCTACGATCCCGGCGTGGGGACCACGCACGGCTCGCGCCTCACCGGCGGGGCGCTCGGCTGGGGGCTCGACCGCAACATCCTGGAAGGCCTCTGCTGGCTCATCAACGAGTACCCGGCGGCGCCCGGCCTCCGGCCGCCGGAGGCCGACGGCGAGGTGTTCGCCGACGGGCCGGACATCTTCATCTTCGGCTTCAGCCGCGGCGCCTACACCGCGCGCAGCCTGGCCGGGCTGATGAACCGCTGCGGCCTGCCGCGGCGCGAGCAGTTCGAGGACGCGGCGCACCCGGACTCGCCCCTGGTGCGGCAGGCCTGGACGCTCTACCGCGCCTCGCTCCCGGGCGGGCGCGACCACCCGGAGTGCGTGGCCTTCCGCCGGCGCTACGCGTGGAACGTCACCGTGAAGTTCCTGGGCGTGTGGGACACGGTCGGCGCGCTCGGCGTGCCGATGCTCTCCAACACCCCGCTCTCGCGCCTGCGCTACGGCTTTCACGACACCCGCCTGGGGCGCATCGTCGAGCACGCCTACCACGCGGTGGCCATCGACGAGCACCGCGAGGACTACCGGCCGACGCTCTGGGACGCCCGGCACCCGGTCGGCACCCGCGACGTGGAGCAGCGCTGGTTTCCCGGCGCCCACGCCAACGTCGGCGGCGGCTACGAGGGCGACCCGCTGCCGGCGCCGTCGCTGGCCTGGATCGCCGACCGGGCCCGGGCGCTGGGCCTCGAGTTCACCGACGAGTTGGCCGCCGGCATGGGGCGGGCCCGGTGCGTGCGGGCGCTGCCGGCCTCGTTCGCGTTGCGGGGGGACGAGCACCTGGCGCCCGTGCGCGACTCCTACGCCGAGTTCCTCCACGGCCTCTACCGGCTGGGCCGGCGCCTGCTCTTCAAGGACCGCTACTGGCGGCCGATGCTGCGCGACGGGGTGGGCGAGACCGTGGACGAGACGGCCTGGCGGCGGTGGGCTGCCGACGCCTCGTACCGCCCGCGGAACCTCGCCGAGGCCGGGCGCCCGGCGGTCCCGGCCTTCGCCGCCGCCTCGGGCCAGCGGGCCTGACGCCCCCGGCGGG
>DATLZL010000144.1:0-3298 GCA_035574035.1 Binatia bacterium
TCAACGCCCGGTTCTGGTACGCCAAGGGCGCGCACTGCTACGACGTGGTCGACGGCGAGGGGGGCGACGACCCCGCCTGCCGGCCCAACCAGCTGCTCGCGCTCGGCCTGCGCCACCCGGTGCTCGACGCCTCCCGCTGGAAGCCGGTGCTGGACGCCGTCACCGAGCAGTTGCTCACCCCGGTCGGCCTGCGGTCCCTGGCGCCCTCCGACCCCGACTACAAGCCGCGGTACGACGGCGACCTCCGCTCGCGCGACGCGGCCTACCACCAGGGTACGGTCTGGGCCTGGCTGGTCGGGCCGTACGTGGACGCCTGGCTCCGCGTGCACCCCGGCGACCGGGCCGGCGCGCGGCGCTGCCTGGAAGGGTTCATCCCGCACCTCGGCGAGGCGTGCCTGGGGTCGATCAGCGAGATCTTCGACGCCGAGCCGCCGTTCACGCCGCGCGGGTGCGTGGCGCAGGCGTGGAGCGTGGCCGAGGTGCTGCGCGCCTGGCTGAAGACCGCCGCGCCGGTGGATTGAAGGGGGCGATGCCCCCGGCGTCAGGCCGGGCCGAAACCGAGCGCGGTTCGGCCCCGGATCGACAGCGGCCGGAACCGGACGGGGAGTCCGATCGCCAGCGTTTCGAGCGGGACGTCGACCACCCGCCCGAAGAGCGAGACGCCCTCGCGCAGCCGGACCACAGCCACGGCGTACGGCGCCTCGCCGGCGTGGCTGGCTGGCGCCACCCGGATCACGGTGTACGAGGCGATCGTCCCCTGGCCGGAGAGCGGCACCCGCTCCCAGTCCCGTCCACCGCAGGCGTCGCAGAACTCCTTGGGCGGGATCGTGAGGTTGCCGCAGGCGCGGCAGCGGATGCCGGTGAGGCGCCCGGCGCCGGCCTCGGCGAAGAACTCCCGGAGCGGAACGGTGGCGGTCTCAGTCACGGCCGAAGAGGCTCACGAGCACGGTGGCGGTGTTGCCGCCGAGGGTGTGGGTCAGGCCCACCCGGGCGCCCTCGACCTGGCGGGCGCCGGCCTCGCCGCGCAGCTGGGTGACGATCTCGGCGACCTGGGCGGCGCCGGTGGCGCCGATCGGGTGGCCCTTGGCCTTGAGGCCGCCCGAGGGGTTCACCGGCTTCTTGCCGCCGAGGGCGGTCCAGCCCTTCTCGGCCGCGACCCCGCCGGTGCCGGGCTCGAAAAAGCCGAGCCCCTCGGTGGCCACGATCTCGGCGATCGTGAAGCAGTCGTGCAGCTCGATGACGTCGACGTCCTCGGGCCCGAGGCCGGCCTGCCGGTAGGCGGCCGCCGCCGCCCGCTCGGTGGCCGGCACCCGGGCCAGGTCCTTCTTGTCGTGGAGCAGCATGTAGTCGGACGCCGCGGCGCTGGCCAGGACCCAGATCGGCCGCGGGCGCGCCTTGCGCGCCACTTCCTCCGAGGCCAGCACCACCGCCGCCCCACCGTCGGTGAACGGACAGCAGTCGTAGAGCTTGAGCGGGTCGGCCACGTACGGCGAGGCGAGCACCTGCTCGAGCGTGATCTCCTTCTGGAACTGCGCCTTGGGGTTCAGGACGCCGTGGCGGTGGTTCTTGACCGCCACGTGGGCCATCTGCTCCTCGGTGGTGCCGTACTTGGCCATGTGGGCGCGGGCGACGAGCGCGAACACGCCGGGGAAGGTCAGGCCGACCGTCTGCTCCCAGCTGGCGTCGGAGGCGAAGGCGAAGTACTCGGTCGACTCCGCGGTCGGCACGTTCAGCACGCGCTCGGCGCCGCCGACCAGGACCACATCGCTCACGCCGGCCGCGATCTCCATGACCGCGTGGCGGAAGGCGGCGTGGGAGGAGGCGCACGCGGTCTCGAACCGGGTCGTGGGCACCGTCGGGATGCCGAGGATCGAGGCGGCCTGGGGGCCGGCGTGGAGCTGGCGCTCCGTCTCCCCGCCCACCACGTTGCCGTAGTAGAGGGCCTGCACGGCGCGCGGCGGCAGGCCGGCGTCGAGCAGGGCGTCGCGGGCGGCCTCGGCGAAGAGCTCGCCGGACGTCCGCTCGTGCTTGCCGAACTTCGTGACTCCGACCCCGATCACCGCGACTCGGCGCATGGTTCCTCCTCGAGACCTTGTCCTGACAATTGCAATGATAGCATTCGGCGCATGGCGCCGGGCCTCGTGATCGTCGGCTGCGGGTGGATCGCGCTGCGCCACGCCGCCGCGGCCCGCCGGCTGGGCTTCGACCTGGTCTTCGCCAGCCGCGACGTCGCCCGCGCCCGGACCTACGCGCGGCGGTTCGGAGCGCGGGCGGCCTACGGCTCCTACGCCGAGGCGGTGGCCGACCCGCGCGCGGCCGGCGTCGTCGTCTGCACGCCCCACGACCGCCACCTGGCCGACGTGCGCCTGGCCCTCGAGGCCGGCCGCCACGTGCTGGTGGAGAAGCCGATGGCGCGCACGCTGGAGGAGGCGGACGAGATGATCGCCGCCGCCCGCTCCGCCGGCCGCGTCCTCATGGTCGCCGAGCAGTTCCACTTCATGCCGGCCTTCCGCTGGGTGAGGAGCCTGCTGGCGAGCGGGCGGCTCGGCGCCCTGCGGGAGCTGCACCTGATCGCCCGTGGCTTCGCCCGGCGGACGGGCTGGCGCGCCAGCCGGGACGCCGTCGGCGGCGGAGCCCTGATCGACGGCGGCATCCACTACGTCCACAACCTGCGCAGCTGGTCCGGCGGCGTGCGCCGGGTCTTCGCGCTCCGACCGCCGCCGACCCTGCCCATGGAGGGCGAGGATGCCATCGATGTGCTCGCCGAGCTGGCGGGAGGCGCCGTCGGCTTCCTGGCCAATTCTCTTGGCGCCCCGGGGCTGCCGAAGCTTCAATGGTCCACCGTGACCGGCACGCGCGCCTCGTGCTTCGCCGACAACCGCGGCCGGCTCGTCCTGGTCCGGGGCGGCGGCCGGCCGGCGGTGCGCTGGTTCCGCCGCGACACGCGCGGGTACGAGGCCATGCTGACCGCCTTCGCCGCTGCCATGGCCCGCGGCGCGGCCGACGAGATGGACGGCTGCCAGGGACGCGCCGACCTGGCCGTGGTGCTGAGCGCCTATCGCTCGCTGGCGGAAGGCCGCCCGGTCGACGTGCCGTGCTGAGCGAGGAGGCCTTCGTGCTCGTCCTGGGCCTCATCGCCACCGGCCTGGTCGTCCTGGGCACCCTCGAGGCCTTGCTTCCGCGGCGGAACCTCTGGAGCCGGCGAGCTCGCCCGCCGGTGCGACCGGCGGCGCCCGGAGGGCGGGAGCCCGGCGGCGCGGCGGTGTCGTCTCGCGAGCCTGCTGGTCAGTCGATCGAG
>DATLZL010000145.1:0-2870 GCA_035574035.1 Binatia bacterium
CGGGGTCTGGTGGTCCCCGTCGTCCGGTACGCCGACCGTCTGGACGTGGCCGGGCTGGAACGGGCGGTGGACGAGCTGGCCCGACTGGCCCGCGAGGACCGGCTCACGCCGGACCAGCTCAGCGGCGGGACCTTCACCATCACCAACGGCGGCGTGTTCGGCTCGCTCCTGTCCACGCCGATCCTGAACCCGCCGCAGTCGGGCATCCTCGGCATGCACCGCATCCAGGACCGGCCGGTGGCGGTGGACGGTCAGGTCGTCATCCGCCCGATGATGTACGTCGCCCTCTCCTACGACCACCGGCTGGTGGACGGCGAGCCGGCCGTGCGCTTCCTGGTCCGGGTCAAGGAGCTGCTGGAGGAGCCGGCCCGGATGCTGCTCGACGTCTGAGGCGCCGCCTCACGCTGCCTCGCCCCGGCCCCGCACGGCCACGTCGAACAGCAGCGCCGCCCGCTGGATCAGGCCGGCGATGATCTGTCCGTAGAAGACCGGCATCGTGTCCAGGCCCGCCTGGGCCGGGTCGCTCAGCGCGAAGCGGGCCCGGCTGTCGCGACCCACGTAGTCGCGGGTGAACTGCCGGTCCAGCAGCGGCTTCACCCAGGGATAGGTCTCCTCGGTCAGCTCCACGACCCGGGCGCCGCGCACGGTGCCGTCGGCGTTGAGCCCGACCGCCACCCGGACCGGCCCGTGGACGGTGAACTCGGTGACGAACACGGCCGCCGCCACCAGGCGGCCGTCGGCGTCCCGGCCCAAGTAGAAGCGGTAGAAGTCCTCGTCGGGGCTCCAGCCGCTGCGCCGGCGTATCGCCTCCCGCTCCTCGGCGCTCAGCCGGACCTCGCGGACGAAGAACCGGCGGGCGCCGCTCAGCAGATCGAGCAGCGCGTCGCGGTCCGAGACCAGCACGACCGGCGGCGTGATGTGGGCGGCGGCGGTGGCGGCGACCAGGAGGATCGCCGGCAGGGCGGCGGCCAGGCGGCTCATGCCCGGGCCTCGCGGGCGATCCAGAGCTGCCAGAGCGAGATGGCGGCGATCAGCAGGTAGCCCAGCCCGAACAGCGAGCCACCGACCAGGACCACCGTCGCGAACCCCGGCCACACGAACCGCGTCAGCCACATGCCGCCGATGTCGAGCAGGGTGCCCACGAAGGGCAGGGCGATGATCGCCGCCTTGAGCCCCTCGCGCACCGCGGCGAACAGGAAGATGAGGCCGAGGAGGCCGGCGATCAGCGTCTGGCCGAAGAGGTGCGTGTGGCTGGTCTGGATCAGCAGCGGGGTGCGGATCCACACCCTGGCCGAGGCCGAGACCTCCCCCAGCGTGATCTCGCGCTCGGCGCTGGCCGGGCCGTGACCCAGGTGGGTCATCGGCACGTCCGGCGACAGGCTCGCCTGGACCTCGGTCGGCGTGAGGCCGACGGCGGTGGCGGCCTGGGCGAGGGCCGCCAGCGCGCCGCAGCCGATCCCGACGAGGAACAGCGTGCAGAAGATCCGGCCGCTCAAAGGAAGAGCGGCGAGCGTGATGCCGTACATGGTCGCCCTCCTAGTAGTTCACGACGAACTGCAGCTGGACCTGGTGGCTCGTCTCGTCAGCGCGCCGGATGTCGACGCCGGGCCGGGCCGACGAGAATACCGGCTCGCTGGAGTGGTTGAGCCGGTACTCGAGCTTGAGGTCGATCCAGTCGAGCGGGTGGCGCGTCCGCGGGTAGACGACTCCGAGCGGCCGCAGACCGGGGATCAGCCGCGAGAGGTGGACGACCGGGGCGATCGTCCAGGACTGCAGCGTCTGCTCCACGCCGGTGCGCGCGCCGTCCTCGTCGCGGAAGAAGCCGTAGCGCACGGTGAGCCCCAGCCAGTCGAGGAGGTCGTAGTGAGCCAGGGCGTAGAGGCCCCACCACGACACGGTGCGGTCGCTGACGGCCGGGGCGGGGAAGGGCAGGCCGCGCTCGCGGAAGCTCACGCCCGACTCCTGCCCGTACACCGCCTCGGCGGCCAGCAACAGGCGCGGGCGGGGGCTCCAGGTCAGGTCGACGTCCACCACCCACCGGGGGTGCGCGGTGTCGCCGGTCTGCTCGGCGCCCCACCAGCCGCCCACACCGACGTTGAACAGGTGCCGGCCGGGAAAGGGCGTGATGCCCAGGCGGGCGCCCAGGCTCTTGTCGCGGTTGTTGTCGTCGAACGGATCGTGCGTGGTCTCGGCTTCCCACCGGTTGGCGACCCAGGCGGTGAGGTCGAGCCAGGGTGCGAACGGGTACGAGGCCTGGACACCGGTGAAGCTGTTGGGCCGCCCGAACTGGAACACTTCGGAGGTCGTGGCCGTGAGCAGCAGGTTCTGGTCATGGCGCTCGAGGCCGAACGGGACGTCGAACCGGCCGAACGAGAGCGCCAGGCCGCTGCCGACCGGCGCCACCCCGGTGACGTGGAACCGGTGCAGCTCGATCTCGGTCTCGGCCTCCTCGGTGCCGAACCGCTCGATGCACAGTCCGGCGCCGGGACAGCCGAAGGCCGGGTCGAACCCGTGCGTGTGCCGGTCCCGGTGGCTCTCGACCTCCACGGTGGCCGCGGCCGAGAGCCACGGCGCGAAGGTGCGGGAGACTCCGAGCGAGAAGGTGTCGAAGCGGAAGTTGACGCTGCGGGGGTCGGCCAGGGCGGCGCCGCCGCCGGCGAACTCCGGCACCATCTGGATGTGGGAGTTGTAGCTGGCCGAGGCGGCGAAGAAGCCGCTGAAGCGGGTGGCTCCCACCTCCGGCCGGGGCAGGCCGAAGGTCTCGAAGAGGTGCTCGCGCTCCAGCGGGATCTCGCGCTCGCCGGGCCGGGGCGCCTGGACCGGTGCCGGCGGCCCCGGGGCGGCCGGCGGCGGGGCCGGGGTCGGCGCCG
>DATLZL010000146.1:0-4303 GCA_035574035.1 Binatia bacterium
AGTCGGGAGCCTCGGCGAACTCGCGCTGGAGCCGCGCGAGCTCGAGGCTCTGGGTCGGGCAGGTGTCCGTGCACTCGGTGTAGATGAAGTCCACGACCCACACGGTCCCGCGCAGGTCGTCCCGGGTGACCCGGCGCCCCGTGCGCTCGGTGAGCGAGAAGGACGGCACCTCGCCGTACCGGCCGAGTCGCTCCAGCCCGCCGGTATCGCCGGCCTGATCCGGCGGCCGGGCCGCCCTCGAGCCGGCCGAGGGTGCGGTCCGGTGGCTGACCATGACCGCGCCGGCGACCGCGAGGGCGACCAGCGTCGCCAGCATCCCCGCGATCGCCACTCGACGCTGTCCTCGACTCATCGGCACCAGTTTCACCCCGCCTACTCCTCGAAGCACCCTCCCCGTCGCTGCCCTCCACGTCCCGCGGCGACGAGCGTCGGCCCCACCGGGCAGACGTCGGCCTGCAGGCAGTCTTACGATTGATCGGCTGCAGGAAGCGACGCTAGACCGTCGGGGGCGACCGAGGGCCGACGCGGGTGAGAGATGGTCCGGCGGGCGACGGCGGGACGGGGCCCACAGCGGGCGCCCACGCCTGCTCCGGGGTCCGACCGCGTTCGACGTCGGAGGTAACGGCGGCCGGCAGGTTCCCCGGGTGCGACGAGGTCGCCGGGCCGGTGGCGGCCGCCCGGTCGCAGGCGATCCCGCGCTCGCAGCCCGGCCCGACACAGTCCCCCATCGCCATCGCCGAGCCGCCCAGACCGCCGACGCAGACGAGCCCGATCGCGGCCAGCACGAGGAGCGCGACCGCCGGTGGTCCCACGTGGGCGAGCCGGGCGTGCACGACAGCGAGACTACGTCATGATCCGCCGCCTGGCAACCGCCCCGGGGCGCCCTTGTCGACCGATCCGCCCTGTGCCGACGACACCGCCCGCGGCGCTCCAGGGCGGCCGCCCGGCGTTCCGCCGGCCCCGTCAGGCCGTCGGATCGACCGCGTCGGCGCGCCGGCGCAGGTCGATGTCGATCCAGCTCGGGATCTCGAGCGTCCGGTCCTCGAACGGGCTGCGGTCGGGGTGCGCGGCATGGTGGGCGGCGAGGCGAGCCGCCTTGTCGTCTTGCAGCCGCTCGATCTCCGGCGCGAAGGCCCGGAACACGAGGTCGATGAACTGCACCAGGGTGGCCGGGCCGCGACGGGGATCGATGTGGAACCGCCGCGCGTAGGCCTTGATCCGGTCGGGCGACTCCCAGGCGTCGCCGATGGCCCACAGGTTGACCGTGAACAGCGCCTGCGGCCAGCCGTCGCGGGCCATCGAGATGGCCACGATGTGGACCGTGTGGTCGGGAAAGAGCCGGACGGTGTGGAAGTGCCCGTCCTCGTCCCGCCCGTCGTCGTGGGAGTGGTAGTAGAACTGACAGCGGGTGCGCCGGTCGAAGATCCCGTTGTCGTCCGGGTAGATGCGCCAGGGCTCCACCGGCTGGCCGGCGCGCACCAGGTCCATCACCGTGGCTCCCGAGCGCGCCAGGTTCTCGAGGAGGCCCACCGCCTGCCGCGCCGCCGCCACGGCCGGCGGCAGGGTCGCCCGCGTGCTCGGTGAGCCGCTCACCGCCCCTCGTAGATGGTCGTGGTCGGGTTGAACGCCGCCCATGCGAACCAGAAGGCGTCGACATGCGTGAGAGGCTGGAGCCGCCGTCCGGCCAGCGGCCCCGCCGTCGCCCGACCGAGGAACGTCCACGTCGTCCCGGTCTCCCGGTCCCGGAACACCTCGCCCTCGGGCGCGAACGTGAGGACTCGGTCGCCGACCCGCCGGCTCCACACGGTCGTCGCTCCGACCGGACGGCTCCGGACGATCTCGGCGCTGTCCAGCGCCGACAGGGCGCCTTCCCGGTAGAAGACGACGAGCGGCTCCCCGGCCAGGGTGTCGTTCACCGCCCGTTCTCGCTCCAGCACCGGCCACGGGTACGCGCGCGGCGTGTCGCCCCGCGCGATGCCGACCACGCGCTCCTTGGGGGGCCGGCGGGGATCGAGGCGGCCCGAATAGAGGAAGGGCCCGAGCCGCGGCTCGTCGTAGAACTCGTAGGGGTTGACGCCGTAGCGGCGGTGGTGACCGGTGTCGCGGGAGAGGACCTTGCCGCCGGGGTACGCCCTCCGCCAGTCCTCGAACGCCAGCGTGTTCGCCGGGCGCAGCGTCAGGCGAGTTCCGGCCCGGTCGCCGACGAGGGCCCGTCCCTCCATCTGGGCCCACAGCGAGTGCGTCTGGCGGTCGTACATCGCCAGGTCGCTCTTGTAGAGCATCCCCGAGGTGCCGAAGTCGAACGTCTCGGCGCCGACCACCCGCTCGAAGACGATCCCCGAGTTGCAGAGCGGGCAGTACGTCACCGCCACCGGCACCCCGCCGACCACGTCGTTGACGATCTCGTGCCAGGTCAGGATCTGCAGCGGGTAGGCGCGGGCGTCGCCGTTGATCTCGACGGCCAGCACGGGCTCCCGGGGATGCAGCCACGTCGCGGCCTCGGCCGGCGCGATGAAGACGGGGCGGTCGATCGCCGGGATGCCGTCCGGCGGCGGCCCGCCGGGGATGATCTCGTCGAGCGGCACCAGCGCCCGGGCTCGGTTCGTGCGGAGCGTCACCGACTCGGCGGCGGCGTCCGCGCCCACCAGCACGGTCAGGAGCAGGGCGAGCAGGCAGCGACGCATCCAGTCAGAGACGCGTACGGTCGGCGTGCTCGGCGCGCAGCCGGTCCGCGCACTCCAGCAGGGCCTCGTAGTCGAGCGCCGACACGAGCCCGAACAGCGTGCGGCCGTCGGTCCAGGCCACCGTCCGGTAGCCCTTGCGCTCGTGCGTCACGTACTCCTCCCCGCGGTACGAGAGCCGCGTGCCCTCCATGCGGACGTCGCGCCCCGAGACCGGCACCATGAACACCGACAGCAGCGTCCGGCCCTTCTCGTAGAGCAGGTAGGCCGCCCGGCGCTCGCCGGCCTCGGCCAGGCGGGCGCCGACCAGGCGGATGCCGGAGGCCGAGTAGTCGGGCACGATCACGCGGAGGGCGGCCCGCTGGCGGAACCAGGCCGCCACCTCCTCCCGGTCGCCGGAGGCGAGCTCGGCCGGACGGTCGAGCTGCGCGTACGCGATGTGCTTGTCCACCAGCGCGGCGACCAGGTCGGACGACTGGCGGCCGGGCAGGAGCAGAGCCAGCGCGGTGAGGACGACGGCGACGGCCCCGGCCGGTACCAGCAGCCGGAGCGCGCGGACCGACCGCCGGCTCCGGCGACGGACCTCGGCCAGGATCCGCGCCCGCAGCTCGGGCGGCGCCACCTCGCGCGGCTGGCGGCGCAGGAGCGAGCGGAACTCGCGCTCGGCGTCCCGCGCCCGGGCGCAGTCCGGGCAGGCCGCGCAGTGCGCCTCGGCGGCAGCGATGTCGGCGACGGGGAGCTCGCCGTCCACGTAGGGACCGAGGCGAGCCCGGAACTCCAGGCAGTTCATTCGTCCCTCTTCACGTAGCCGTGCTCCCGGGCGAAGTCCCTCAAGAGCCGGCGGAGCAGGCCGCGACCCCGGGAGAGCCGGGACATGACCGTGCCCAGCGGGCAGCCGAGTACGTCCGCGATCTCCCGGTACGTCAGCCCCTCGAGGTCGGCCAGGACGACGGCCTCGCGAAACGGCAGCGGCAGCGCCTTGAGCGCCCGATCGACGTCCCCGTGCAGCACGCTCTGAAAGAACTCCTCCTCGGGGTTTCGAGTCCCCTCCGGCGGCCCGGTCGCGCTCTCGACCTCGACCGAGTCGATCAGGGGCTCCCGCCCCTCGTCCACCTCGGGGCCCCGGGCCCGGATCCGGTTCAGGAAGACGTTGCGCAAAATCGTGAAGAGCCAGGCCCGGCAGTTCGTCCCGGGGCTGAAGCGCCGGAAGCCGCGGAACGCCCGCAGGAAGGTCTCCTGCACCACGTCCTCGGCCTCGGCGCGGCTACCGGTCAGGCGCAGGGCCGTCCGGTACAGCGCGTCGAGGTGGACGAGCGCCGTCTTCTCGAACTCGTCGGTCTCGTCGCTCCCGGCTCGCCAGGAGATCAGGGCCCAAGCCTCCCGCTCACCGGCTGAAACCCCCCATCCGAGCGGTGTATTCCCGCCGGCCGGACCCGCCCGCGCCCCGGGCCGGCGCCGTGGATGCATCCTCACACGGGCACCGGGGAATAGCGCGGCGTCCGGCGGGGTTAGCGGAGAGGTGGCTCGGAGGGCGACCCTGCTGGGAGGCAGCCTCCTGCTGGCCGGCGTGGTGATGTATGCCCTGGCTGGGGGTCGGCTGTTCCCCGGCGCACCGGCGAGCG
>DATLZL010000147.1:0-2924 GCA_035574035.1 Binatia bacterium
CCAGCCGGTAGCCGCCGGCCACCTCCACGATCGTCAGCGGCCGCGCCTCCTCCTCGTAACGGGCGCGCAGCGACTCCACCAGCGCGCGCGCCGCCTCGGCGTCGGCGAGGTCCAGGACCTCGCGGATGCGCTCGGGTTCCAGCGGCGAATCGGAGGCGAAGAGCAGGGCCTCGACGATGTCACGTTCCGTCGGCACGGAGGGCCTCCACGGTCTGGGCGGGATCGGGTACGCGACGCTCGATGACGATCTCCCCGAAGCGCTCGGTCTGGTGGGCCCGCACCTGGCCCAGGCGCGCCAGCTCCAGCACGGCCAGCAGCGTCACCACCACCTCGGCCCGCCCCCGGTTGCCGGTCAATGACGAGAAGAGCAGCGACCAGGTGTCGCGCAGCACGCTCAGGATCTCCGTCATCCGCTCCAGCACCGACACCGGCTCGGCCTCGACCTGCCGCGGCCGGCGCCGCCGCTGCTCGTCGAGCAGGCGCTGCATGGCGCGCTGGAGCCAGTGCACGGAGAGGTCGGCCAGGGGCAAGTCCTCGGCCGCCGGCAGCTCGCCGCTCGGCCGACCCCACAGCAGGGCCTGCTCGGCCTGGCGCTCGGCCAGCCAGGCGCCCACCGCCTTGACCCGCGCGTACTCGCGCAGGCGCTCCTCGAGGTCCTGCCGCACGGCGTCGGCCTCCTCGTCGAGCTGCTCCTCACCGTCCTCGGCCGGAACCAGCAGCCGAGACTTCAGGTAGATCAGCGTGGCGGCCATGACGAGGTAGGCCCCGGCCGTCTCCAGATCCTGGAAGTCCATGGCCTCCAGGTGGGCCAGGTACTGGTCGGTGATGGTGCGCACGGGCAGCCGGGCGAGGTCGATCTCCTGGGTCCGACAGAGGTGCAGGAGCAGGTCGAAGGGACCCTCGAACGGGCCCACCCGAAGCGTGAGCGCCGGCGCGCTCATGGCGTGATGGAGACCACCCGGCGCACGTCCTCCATCGTCTGCTGCGCCACGCGGCGCGCCCGCTGCGAGCCGTCCCGCAGGATCTCCACCAGCTGCGCGGGCTTTTCGGCCAGCGCCTGGCGGCGCTCGCGGATGGGGGCCAGCGCCGGCTCCATGTGCTCGAGCAGCTTGTCCTTGCAGTCGAGACACCCGATGCCGGCCGTCCGGCAGCCGGTCGCCGCCCACTGCCGGTCGGCGTCGGGGGTGAAGATCCGGTGCAGATCGAACACCGGGCACACGTTCGGGTTGCCGGGGTCCGAGCGCCGCTTGCGGGCCGGGTCGGTCATCATCGTCCGGACCTTCTGCCGCACCGTCTCGGCCGGGTCCGAGAGGTAGATGGCGTTGCCGTAGGACTTGGACATCTTGCGACCGTCGGTGCCCGGCACCTTGGGGATCTGAGTGAGCTTGGCCTGGGGCTCCGGGAACACCGGACCGAACACGTGGTTGAACCGGCGCGCCACCTCCCGCGTGAGCTCGACGTGCGGCACCTGGTCGACACCCACCGGCACCCACTCCGGCCGGTACATGAGGATGTCGGCCGCCTGCAGCAGCGGGTAGCCGAGGAAGCCGTACGAGGGCGACTCCAGCCCCAGCTGCTCGATCTGCTCCTTGTAGGTCGGCACCCGCTCCAGCCAGCCGACCGGCACGATCATGGAGAACAGCAGGTGCAGCTCGGCGTGCTCCGGCACCCAGGACTGCACGAAGAGCGTCGAGCGCCCGGGATCGAGACCGGCCGCCAGCCAGTCGGCGACCATCTCCAGCGTGTCGCCGGGAATGCTGCGGACGTTCTCGGCGTCGGTCGTCAGCGCGTGCCAGTTGGCGACGAAGTAGAAGCCGTCGTACTCGTCCTGCATGCGGACCCAGTTGACCAGGGCGCCGAGGTAGTTGCCGAGGTGGAGCTTGCCGGTCGGTCGCATGCCCGACAGCACGCGCGCTCGAGACGTCATCGCCGGGTGGCCTCCCACGCCTTGGCCGTACGCATGAGCACATAGTACGCGTACAGGGCGGCCAGCAGAAGGCCTTTGCCGCCGTCGAGGAAGCCGCCGCGCAGGACGTACATGCCGAGGAACCGTCCGGCCGGACGCAGGACGAGCTCCACCGCCCGCACCCGCCGGCCGCCCCGGACCAGGTCGGCCGCGGCCAGCGTCGAGTAGCGGTGGGCGCGCTCGAGGAAGTCGTCGAGGCTCTCGTAGCTGTGGTGGACCAGGTGGCCGCGCAGGCGCCCGACCGGTCCCTCCACCTGGACCGTCTCGTGGACGGCCCGGTCGGCGAAGCGTCCCCGCCCGCGCCGGAACAGGCGCAGCTGCCAGTCCGGGTAGAGGCCGCCGCGGCGGACCCACTGGCCGAGGAACAGGTTCCGCCGCGGCATCGCGTAGCCGTCGTGGACGGCCTCGCCGGCCAGGAGCGCCTCGATCTCGGCCCGCAGTTCGGCCGACACTTCCTCGTCAGCGTCGAGCGAGAGGACCCAGTCGCCGCGCGCCCGCTCGAGCGCGAAGTTCTTCTGCGCGGCGAAGCCCGGCCACGGCCGCACCCACACGCGGTCGGTGAACTCCCGGGCCACCGCGACCGTCTTGTCCTCCGACTCGGCGTCCACGACCACGATCTCGTCGGCCCAGGCCACGCTTTCCAGGCAGGCCCGCAGGCGCTCGGCCTCGTTCAGGGTGATGACGGTGACGCTCAGGCTCGGACGCCGGCCGCTCACGGCAGCAGCTCCAGCACCGCGGCGGCGACCGCGGCGACCGGGATGGATCTCATGGCCCCGTCGCCGGCCTCGAGCGTCCGGTGGCCGGCGCCGTAGGGCCCGTTGCGGGCCGCGCGCGTCGGTCCGTACAGGCCGACCGAGGGCCGGCCCAGCGCGGCGGCCAGGTGCAACGGCCCGGTGTCGCCGGCGACCACGACGCTGGCCCGGCGGAGGACCGCCAGGAGCGCCGCCAGGTCCGTCGG
>DATLZL010000148.1:0-4909 GCA_035574035.1 Binatia bacterium
AGTCGGGAGCCTCGGCGAACTCGCGCTGGAGCCGCGCGAGCTCGAGGCTCTGGGTCGGGCAGGTGTCCGTGCACTCGGTGTAGATGAAGTCCACGACCCACACGGTCCCGCGCAGGTCGTCCCGGGTGACCCGGCGCCCCGAGCGCTCGGTGAGCGAGAAGGGCGGCACCTCGCCGTACCGGCCGAGCTGCTCCAGCGCGCCGGAGTCGCCGGCCCGGTCCGACGGCACCTGCGCACCCACCGAGCCGGCCGAGGGCACGGTCCGGTGGGCGACCATGACCGCGCCAGCCAGGGCGAGGGCGATCACGGTCGCCAGCATCCCGGCGATAACCATGCGGCGCTGTCCTCGACTCATCGACACCTCGTTCACCCGACTCCTCGAAGCGCCTGACCCGTCGGCAAGCGCCTGACCCGTCGGCGCGTTTCCATGTCGCGGCGCGAGCGTCGGCCGCTCGCCGGGCGGACGTCGGCCGCGATCCTGCGCGGTGGCTGGCAGCCTGCGAGAAACGACGCTAGACCGTCGGGGGCGACCGGGGGCCCGCGCCGATCGGACAGGGTCCGCGGGGCGGCGGCGAGGGAGAGCTGTCGGCGGGCACCCAGGTCTGCTCGGGGGTTCGAATACCTCTGGCCTCGGCGGTGACGGCGACCGGGAGATTCGACGGACGCGCGGAGGTCTGGAGCCCGGTGGCGGCGTCCCGGGCGCAGGCGATTCCGTCCTCGCACCCCGGCCCCACACAGCCGCTAGCGTGCTCCGCCGCCATCGCCGGGCCGCCCAGACCGCCGAGGCAGACGAGCCCGATCGCGGCCAGCACGAGCAGTGCCACCGCCGGTGGTCCCGCCTGGGCGAACCGGGCGTGCACGACAGCGAGCCTATGTCATGATCCGCCGCCTTGCAACCGCCGGTGGGACCCGCGCGCCGAGCCGCCCGGCGCTCGGGGCCGCGTCAGGCCGTCCGGTCGGCCGCGCCCGCGCGACGGCGCAGGTCGACGTCGATCCAGCTCGGGATCTCCCGCGTCCGGTCCTCGAACGGGTTGCGGTCGGGGTACCGGGCGTGATGGGCCGCGAGCCGGCTCGCGTTGTCGTCCTGGAGTCTCTCGATCTCCGGCAGGAACGCGCGAAACATCAGGTTGACGAACCGCACCAGATCGGCCGGACCGCGGTGGCGGTCGATCCGGAACCGACGGGCGTAGGTCTTGATCCGCTCCGGCGGCTCCCAGGCGTCGCCGATCGCCCACAGGTTGACCGTGAACAGGGCCCGCGGCCAGCCGTCGGCGGCCATCGAGATGGCGGCGATGTGGACCGTGCGGTCCGGGAAGAGCCGGACGGTGTGGAAGTGCCCGTCCTCGTCCCGCCCGTCGTCGTGGGAGTGGTAGTAGAACTGACAGCCGGTGCGCCGGTCGAAGATCCCGTTGTCGTCCGGGTAGATGCGCCAGGGCTCGGCCGGCTGACCGGCCCGGACCAGGTCCATGACGGTCAGGCCCGCGCGCTCGAGGTCCTCCAGGAGGCCCACGAGTGCGCGGGCGGCGCTCACCAACGTCGTTGACGATCTCGTGCCAGACCAGGATCTGCAGCGGGTAGGCGCGGGCGTCGCCGTTGATCTCGACGGCGAGCACCGGCTCCCGCGGGTGCAGCCACGTCGCGGCCTGGGCCGGGGTGACGAAGACCGGGCGGTCGATGGCCGAGATGCCGTCGGGAGGTGGCCCGCCGGGGATGATCTCCTCGAGTGGCACCAGCGCCTTGGCCCGGTTCGTGCGCAGCGTCACCGCCTCGGCGGCGGCGCCCGCGGCCACCAGTCCGGCCAGCAGCGCGGCGAGCAGGCCGACACCCATCGGTCAGAGGCGGGTGAGGCTGGCGTGCTCGAACCGCAGCCGATCCGCGCATTCGAGCAGGGCCTCGGCGTCGAGCGCCGAGACGAGTTCGAACAGCGTGTGGCCGTCGGTCCAGGCCACCGCCCGATAGCCCTTGCGCTCGAACGTCACGTACTCCTCGCCGCGGTACGAGAGCCGGGCCCCCTCCAGGCGGACCTCGCGTCCCGAGACGGGCACCATGAACACCGAGATCAGCATCCGGCCCTTCTCGTAAAGAAGGTGGGCCGCGCGGCGCTCGTCGGCGTCGGCCAGGCGGCCGCCGACCAGGCGGATGCCGGAGGCCGAGTAGTCGGGGACGATCACCCGGAGGGCCGCGCGCTGGCGGAACCACGCGGCCACCTCCTCCCGGTCGCCGGAGGCGAGCTCGGCCGGCCGGTCGAGCTGGGCGTACGCGATGTGCTTGTCCACGAGCGCGGCGACCAGGTCCGGCGCCTGGCGACCGGGCAGCAGGAAGGCCAGCGCGAGCAGGCTGGCGGCCAGGGCCCCGGCCGGTACCAGGAGCCGCCACGCGCGGGCCGACCGCCGGCTCCGGCGGCGGACCTCGGCCAGGATCCTGGCCCGCAACTCCGGGGGCGCCGTCTCGCGGGGCTGGCGGCGCAGGAGCGCGCGGAACTCGCGCTCGGCGTCCCGGACCCGGGCGCAGTCCGGGCAGGCCGCGCAGTGGCCCTCGGCGGCGGCGATGTCCGAGACGGACAGCTCGCCGTCGACGTAGGGGTGCAGGCGAGCCAGGAACTCCTGGCAGTTCATTCGCCCCTCTTCAGATAGCCGTGCTCCCGCGCGAAGTCCCGGAGCAGCCGGCGGAGCAGGCTACGACCTCGCGAGAGCCGCGACATAACCGTCCCCAGCGGGCAACCGAGCACCTCGGCGATCTCCCGGTACGTGAGCCCCTCGAGGTCGGCGAGGATGACCGCCTCGCGGAACGGTGCCGGTAGCGCCTTGAGGGCCCGGTCGACGTCGCCGTGCAGCACGGTCTGGAAAAGCTCCTCCTCGGGGTTGCGCGCCTCCTCGATCGGTCCGGTCGCGCTCTGGGCCTCGACCGATTCCAGGAGGGCTTCTGGCTCCTCGTCCGCCTCGTGGCCCCGGCCCATGCCCGCAGGAACGTTTCCTGCACCACGTCCTCGGCCTCGGCGCGGTTGCCGGTCAGCCGCAGGGCCGTCCGGTACAGCGCGTCGAGGTGGACGAGCGCCGTGTTCTCGAAGTCCTCGGCCGCCTCGCTCCCCGCCCTCCAGAAGATCAGGGCCCGGGCCTTCCTTTCACCCCTGTAACCCCGTGTCCGAGCAGGGTATTCCCGCCGCCGGGACCGGCGGTTGCCGTCCGCGGTCTCCGGCGAGAATGTTCTCTCACGGGCTGGCGGAATAGCTCGCCGGCTACCAGGGTTTTCATGGGGATGGTCCGGGCGGCCACCCTGCTCGGTGGGGGGTCTCCTGCTGGCCGGGGTGGTGGTCTATGCCCTGGCCGGTGGACGACTCTTCCCCACCTCGCCGGCCGACGGGGAGGCCGCCTTCCTGACCGACTACTGGCGACGGCCGATCCCGGCCCAGGGCGATCCCCCGGCCCGCTTCTCGGCGCTCGAGCGCTCGCTCCGGCCCGAGAGCTGCGGCGTCTGCCACCCGGCGCAATGGAGCGACTGGAAGAGCAGCCTGCACGCGAAGGCGATGGGCCCGGGAGTGACCGGGCAGCTGGTCGAGATGCGCACGAGCGCCCCCTCCACCGCGGCGCTCTGCCTGACCTGCCACGCTCCGCTGGCGGAGCAGCAGCCCGACGGCGCGGCCTTCGACCCCGCGCTCCATCGCGAGGGCCTGGTCTGCGCGGCCTGCCACGTGCGGAACCACCAGCGGTTCGGCCCGCCGCGGCGGGACGGATCGGTCGACGAGCGCGCCGACCGCACCACGCTACCTCACCAGGGCGCCACTCGCGTCCGGGCCTTTCTGCGCTCGGAATTCTGCTCCCCCTGCCATCAATTCGCGCCGGACGGCCTCGCCCTGAACGGCAAGCTCCTGGAGAACACCTACGAGGAGTGGAAGACGAGCCCGGCGGCCGGGCAGGGCCTGCAATGCCAGGACTGCCACATGCCGGACCGGCGCCACCTCTGGCGCGGCATTCACGACCCCGACACGGTCCACGCCGGACTCGACATCGCCCTGGCCGCCGACCGGAGCCGGTACGCGGTCGGCGACGAGGTGCGGGCCGTCCTCACGATCACCGCGTCACGGGTCGGCCACTACTTCCCCACCTACGTGACCCCCCGGGTCGTCGTGCGCTTCGCGCTCGTGGACGCGTCGGGACAGGCCCTGGCCGGTTTGAGCCAGGAACACGTCATCGCCCGGGAGGTGACCCTGGACCTGTCCCGCGAGCTCTCCGACACGCGGATCCCGCCCGGCGGCCAAGCCAGCTTCGAGTATCGGCGGCGGCTCGACCGCCCCGGCCTGCACCTGCGGGTGACGATCACCGTCTTTCCCGACCACTTCTACACCGGGTTCTTTCGATCGCTGCTGCGCGCCGGCGCCGGTCGGGGCGAGCCGGCGATCCGCGAGGCGCTCGACGCCACCCTGCGCTCGTCGTTCGACATCTTCGACCGCACGTTGCCGCTCACCTGAGAGCTGGAGGACCCATGGCACGACGCTCGACCGTTGTCCTCATCGGAGTCGTCCTGCTGTTCAACGCCTCCGCCCCGGCGGCGGGTCCGGAGAGCCGCGAGACCGCCGTCGTCCGGACGCCGTTCCCCCGGGTGGCCGAAGCCTCCGAGAAGGCCATCGCCGAAGAGAGGATGACGCTGGTGTGCCACGCCGACGCCCAGCGCGGGGCGGCCGCCCGGGGAGTGATGATCAGGGGCAACCAGGTGTTCATGGTCTTCCGCAACGACTTCGCGGTCCGCCTGCTCGCCGCTGAGAGACCCCGGCCCTCAGTAGTGGGAGCCAGCCGCAGCCCGGCGACGGCTGCCGGGAACCAGGGCCGGGGCGTGGACGGCGATCGCCACGCCGAGCACGATGGCCGCCGTCGCCACGGCACTGTTGACCGAGAGGATCGAGAGCCCGGTCAGC
>DATLZL010000149.1:0-3341 GCA_035574035.1 Binatia bacterium
GCCGCCTCGACCCGCGCCAGTCCGATCGACTCGCCGACCGCCCGATGCCCGGCCGCCAGCCGCTTGCCCACCGCCGTGATGCGGCCGTCGGCCACCGCCACCTTCACCGCGTCGTCGTCGAGCGGCCGGCCGCGGTCGATGGCCAGCAGCGTGGCCGGGCGCATGAGCGGCCCGAGCAAGTCGGGCTCGAAGAGCAGGTCGCCGTCGAGCAGCAGGAAGTCGCTCTCCAGCAGCGGCGCCGCGCAGAGCAGGGAGGCCAGCGTGTTGGTGGTCCGGTAGGCCGCGTTCTCCACCACGCGGACCCGGACGTCGGAACGGCCCGCCAGCAGCGCCTCCAGGACGCGCCGCTCGTAGCCGACCACCAGCACGACCTCCCGCACCCCCCACCGGGCCAGCGCGTCCAGGGTGTGCAGGACCAGGGCCTGACCGGCGACGGGGACGGCGGCCTTGGGCCGGCCGTCAGTCAGCGGGCGCAGGCGCGAGCCGTAGCCGGCGGCCAGGATGACGGCGTGCAGCAACACCGTCCTTCTCGAGAATCCGCCCCAGCGCGGACAGGAAGGCGTCCACGTGGCGCGGGGTGAGGGCGCCGATGTTGGCGACCTGGAAGACGCGATCGCGCAGGATACCCTTGCCGGCGTACACGATGTAGCCGGCCTCCTTGAGCGCGTCGTGGAACTCGACGGCGCTGAAGCCCACCGGGAGCTCCACCGTGGTGAGCAGCGGCGACATCTGCTCCTCGGGCAGGAAGGGCCGGAGCCCCAGCCGCCGGAAGCCGCGGCGCAGGCGGTGGGCCAGGCGGCGGTAGCGCGCCGCGCGCTGGGCCAGGCCCTCGGCCAGGAGCTCGTCGAGGGCCGCCTCCAGCGCGAAGTAGAGATTCACGGCCGGGGTGTTGGGCGTCTGGTACAGCCGGTCGTTGTAGTGGAAGTGCTTGTAGAGGTCCAGGTACACGGACCGGGAGCGCACGGCCGCCAGCGCCTCGAACGCCGAGCGCCGCCCGCAGACGAACGAGAGGCCCGGCACGCTTCCGATCGCCTTGTTGGCGCTGCCGGTGCAGAAGGTGAGCCCGTGGGCCTCGACGTCGATGGGCAGCCCACCCACGCTGGACACCGCGTCCAGGAACGTGTCGGCGCCGAAGCGGGCGGCCAGCGCCGCCACCGGCGCCACCGGATTGAGCATGCCGGTGCTGGTCTCGTGGTGCACCCAGGCCACCGCGTCGACGCCCCCGGCGGCCAGCCGCCGCTCCAGCGCCGCCAGGTCGAGGGGCTGGCCCCAGCGGTGGCGCAGCGCCTCCACCGACAGGTCGAGGTGCCGGGCCAGCTCGACCAGGCGCTCGCCGAACTCGCCGTTGCTCAGCACCAGCAGGCGCCGGCCCACCCCGGCGGTGCCGAGCAGGGCCTCGTTGGCGGCGGTGCCGGAGCCGTTGACGATCACCGTCGTGTAGTGGTGGAAGTTCCGGACGCCGAACACCCGGCTGAGCTTCAGCCGCGTCCGGTTGAGCAGCTCCGAGAACTCCACTTCCCGGTGGCCGATCTCCGGGGCCGCCAGCGCCGCCTTGACCCGCCGCGACACCTGGACGGGCCCCGGGCAGAACAGCAGCTGGCGCCGGATCGCCGGCAGCGCGGCCAGGGCGTCGGCGCGGGCGCCGTCGCCGAACAGGCGCAGCGCTTCCAGATAGTCGCTGAAGAAGTCGATCTCCACCCAGCGCCGGCCGGCGACGTCCAGGGTGGCGATCTCCGTCTCGCCGGCCAGCCGGGCCAGCGCGTCCTCGTAGTACGCCGACTCGGCGCCGGCCCGGACCAGCTCGTCCAGGATCGCGAACAGCCGCGCAGCGGCCTCCGGCGAGTACTTGGCCAGCCCGAGGAACTCTCCGTGGGCCCGGCCGGGGGCCAGGCCCTTGCCGATGTCGAGCAGGCGGGCGTCGGGAGCGACGACGACCTTGACCTCCTCCTCGCCCATGACCCGCGCGCGGTCGATGGCGACCAGCGTTGCCCGTGGGTCCTCGATGACCGCCGCCATCACGGCGTCCTCGCAGACGAGGTCGCCGTCCACCACCAGGAGCGCCTCGTTGCGGCAGGCCGCGGCCGCCAGCCACAGCGAGTAGAGCGTGTTGGTCCGCTCGTAGATCGGGTTCACGACGACCTCGGCGCGCGTCGGGACGGTGCGCTGCCAGAGGCGGAGCGCGTCGACGACCTTGGCCTGTTCCCAGCCGACGACCACCACCGGGGTGAGCCCCCGGCCGGCGGTCTGGGCCAGCAGCCGGTCGAGCAAGGTCACGCCGCGGACGTCGAGGAGCGCCTTCGGGCGATCCTTGGTCAGCGGGTAGAGGGACCGCCCGGCTCCGGCGGCGAGGATCACGGCTTTCATGGGCGTCAGCCCCATGTCGGGCAAAAGTCGTACCGGCCGATCCCGCCCGGCGCCGGGGCCGCGGGCGGCAGGCGCCGGCCTCCAATAGGAAACGTGTTGCAGCCTTTCTACGCCCGGCCTGCCTAGCGGCCGGGCCCCGGCGCGGCTGCGGGGCCGCCGCCGCCTACCCGTCAGACGGCCGGAAGACGGGCGCGCAACCCTCGCCCGGCCCTGGGGCACGGGGTTTGCCACGCCAGAGACGCGACAGGACCGATGACGACCCAGCCTCGTCCCTCGCACACCGTGGACAAGCACGGGATTACCGTGCTCCCCCGCCTCCTCGCCCGGCTGGCGGAGACCGTCGAGCTGCCGGTGCCGGTCGAGGACATCACCGAGGAAACCGGCCTGCTCGGCCAGGGGCTGGGCCTGGATTCGATCGAGGTCCTGAGTCTGGTGGCGGCGATCGAGGAGGAGTTCGGCCTCACCATCGACGACGCCGACCTCAAGGTCGTCCACTTCCGCACCGTGGGCGCGCTGGTGCGGTTCATCGGCGAGCGGCTGCCCCGTGGGTGAGGCCGGAACGCTGCCCGAGATCGTCGACGCGCGCTGGCGGCGGTGGGCGTCGCGGCCCGCCCTCCGCGATCCGGCCGCCGGCGACCTCACCTACGGCGAGTTGCTGGCCTGGTCGGAGCGGACCTCGCGTGCCCTGGAGGCCTGGGTGGTCGACCCCGGCCAGCGGGTGGCGCTCTATCTGCCCAACTCGGCCGCGTACGTGGCCGCCTGGTTCGCCGCCGCCCGCATCGGCGCCGTGGTCGCCCCGCTGAACCCGCTGTACCGGGCCCGGGAGCTGGCCGACCACCTGGCGGACCTGGAGCCGGCGGCCGTGGTCACCGACGCCGAGCACGCGCCGGCCCTGCTGGACGTGGTGGCGGCGCCGGGCGCGGAGCGGGCGCTGGGCGTGGAGCCGGCGCTGATCGAGCTCGACGCCGGCCGCCGCG
>DATLZL010000150.1:0-2969 GCA_035574035.1 Binatia bacterium
TCCCGGGTGAGGACGAGCCCGCCGACGTTCTCGGCCACCCGGGTGTGGGCGGCGGCCAGGACGACCGCTCGCGCCCGGGCCACCGCGGCCCCGAGGGCGGCGTCGTCGCCAGGGCCCCGGGGGGAGGGCTCGGGGAAGAGCACGTCCAATCCGATCACGAGCGGTCCGCCCGCGGCGATGGCGTCGAGCAGGCGTCCGTGGAGCGCCCGCGGGAAGGGCCAGGTGAGATCGAGCTCGTCGAACGAGTCCTCGTCAATGGCGACGATGACGATCGGCGCCGCCGGCGGCCGCGGCCCCCGCCACTCGAAGAGCCGGTCGAGGAGTCCCAGCTCCGAAACCTCCATGGCGCCGGCCAGGGACAGGGCGATCACCAGGACCGCGCTCAGCGCGCCGAGCCCGAGCGCCCGCGCGATCATGACCCGGGAAGGACGCGCATCACCTGTGCTAGTCTAACGAAAATGAAGATCCGGGTGCTTGGCGCCTTCGGCAGCGAGGGGGTGGGCCAGCGCCCGTCGGCTTTCCTCATCGACGACCGGGTGCTCGTCGACGCCGGCGGCGTCACCGGCGCCCTGACCGTGGCCGAGCAGCTGGCCATCGATCACGCCCTGATCTCCCACTCGCACCTGGACCACATCGCCGGCCTGGTGTTCCTGACCGAGACGCTCGCCTTCCACGGCCGGCGCCGGCCGGTGACCGTGAGCAGCACCGCGCCGGTGGTGGAAGCCCTCCGGACCTCGGTCTTCAACAATGTCCTGTGGCCGGACTTCGCCCAGATTCCCGACGTGACGGCGCCGGTGATCGCCTACCGCACGCTGGCCGCCGACGCTGAGCAGCGGGTCGGCGACCTCTGGGTGACGCCGATCGCGGTCAGCCACACCATTCCCACCGTGGGCTTCATCATCCACGACGGCTCGCGCGGGTTCGTCTACTCCGGCGACACCGGGCCCACCGCCGCGCTCTGGAAGGCGGTGCGCGGGCTGAACGGCGTGCGGGCCATCGTGCTGGAGTGCGCCTTCCCCAACCGGCTGGCCGACCTGGCCGACGCCTCCGGCCACATGACGCCGGCCCTCATCGAGCGCGAGCTCGACAAGCTGCCGCCCGACGTGCCGGTCTGGATCTTCCACGTCAAGCCGCAGTTCCACGAAGAGACCGCGGAGGAGCTGGCTCGGCTCGGCACCTCGCGCGTGCAGCTCCTGGAGCAGGACAAGAGCTACGCGCTCTGAGCCGGCAGCGGCGGCGATTGGACCTTCCTTGGCTCGTCGCAGCCGCGCGTCACCAGGTTCGTGACGGTCCCATGGCTCACGTGGGCGGCCAGCCGGCTGGTGCCTCGACCTGGCGGGGCCCGGGACGTCGGAGGATTCACGGGTTCCCCGACCGCTGGTAGGCGGTGGCGAACCTCGCGACCAGGGCGTCGAACGCCCGGAGGATTGCCTCGGCGGCCTCGCCCGGGGGGGCCGCTGATCGACTCCCCGCTGATCGACTCCATTGCTTGCCAGACGGTCAGGTCCGTGCGGCGCAGGGTGTCGCACACCCGCTCCAGGTTGAGGTCGGCTCCGGTGGGTCGCGGCACGAGGCTGAGCAATCCGACCGCGAGCAGACCGACCCGCGCGATTCGTCCGAGGTCGATGTTCGGCGGCCGCTGCCATGTGGGCATGGTGCCTCCCGGACCCCCGATGGAGCCCCAGCCCGCTCGGCGTCGGGAGCAGCGTTATACGAGAAGCCTGGACCGCGCCGGCCGATCCGGCGGCAGGAGGAGAGCGTCCTGCTCCGACTGGAGTGCGGCGCCGTCTTCGCCCGCGGTGCGCCTCAGGACGACGCCGGCGGATGCCGGCGCCGGCGGGCCAGCGGTACGCAGGCCAGACCCGTCGCCGCCAGCAGGACGTAGAGCACGGCGGCCGGCGCCGCGGCCAGCACGGTGGTGGCCACGACCGGGCCCACGAAGGCCGCGCCGATGCGGGCGGAGTTGATGACGCCGATGGCCTGGCCCCCGGCCCGGTGCGCGATGCCGGCCACGACCACGGGAAAGACCGGCGCGATGCAGAGGACGTGCAGGAAGCGGAGCGCGCCGAAGAGCCAGACCGACCGGGCCAGGCCCAGCGCGGCCAGGCCGAGCGAGGAGCCGACGAGCAGGGCCGCGATGAGGCGCCGCTCGGCGACCCACGCGCCCAGGCGCGGGGCGGCGACGGCCCCCAGCGCGGTGGCCGCCCCGGAGACGAACAGCAGGAGCCCTCCCACCTCCAGCGTCCGGGACGGCGGCACGTCGAGCTCGGGCAGGATCTGCGGCAGGACGGCAGCCAGGAAGAAGATGTGCATGTTCCCGGCGAGCACGATGCAGGCCACCGCCGCCACGTCCAGGGGGCGGGCCCGGCGGGCCGGATCGCGGGCCACGGGAGCCGGCGGCATGCGGGGGACCGCCCACGCCACCAGCCCCGCGCAGGCGATCAGGATGGCGCCCCCCAGCACGAACGAGGGCCGGAACCCGAGCCGGGCCGCGGCGATGGCGCCGGCCAGCGGCCCGATCACCTGCCCCACGGTCATCGCCGACTGCACGGCCGCCACGTGCCGGCGCACCGTGGGCCCGTCCCCGGCGCGGCCGGCCATGACGAAGGCGAAGGTCGAGGCCGCGCCCATCAGGCCCAGCACCAGGCGGGCGAGGAAGAGCTCCGGCAAGGTGCGGGCCAGCGCCATCCCGAAGAACGCGAGCCCCTGCAGCAACTCGACGACGACGTAGAGGCAGCGCGGGTCGCTGCGCTCGGCCCATCGGCCCCAGAGCGGGCCGACCACGACCGTCACCAGATTGGAGATGCCGAGGATCCAGCCCGTCCACCGCAGCGTGGCGGCCGGATCGACGGTGCTGATGGCCTGGATGTGGAAGGGCAGGCTCGCATAGACGAAGGACCACGCGAACGTGCCGAAGAACATCGCCACCGGCACCGCGTGGAAGGTCCCGGTGGGCGAGGCCAGCATAC
>DATLZL010000151.1:0-10850 GCA_035574035.1 Binatia bacterium
GCACCTCGTCCCCCGGAAAGTTGTACTTCTTCAACAACTCCCGCACCTCCAACTCCACCAAGTCCAAAATCTCCGGATCGTCCACCATGTCCACCTTGTTCATGAACACCACCAAGTACGGCACATTCACCTGCCGCGCCAGCAACACGTGCTCCCGCGTCTGCGGCATCGGCCCGTCGTTCGCCGCCACCACCAAAATCGCCCCGTCCATCTGCGCCGCCCCCGTGATCATGTTCTTGATGTAGTCCGCGTGCCCCGGACAGTCGATGTGCGCGTAGTGCCGCTTCTCCGTCTCGTACTCCACATGCGCCACCGCAATCGTGATCCCCCGCTCCCGCTCCTCCGGCGCGTTGTCGATCGACCCGTACTCCCGTACCGCCACCGCCTTGTTCTTCGTGTGCAGCACCTTCGTGATCGCCGCCGTCAACGTCGTCTTCCCGTGATCAATGTGCCCGATCGTCCCCACGTTCACGTGCGGCTTCACCCGCTCGTACTTCGCCTTCGCCATCTCCCTATCCTCCTCGACGCACGCTCACGAGCGTGGGGCGGCCCAGAAGCTGGAGCCCATGACCGGACTTGAACCGGTGACCCCGTCCTTACCAAGGACGTGCTCTGCCGACTGAGCTACATGGGCGCCGATCACGTTCGTCTCACGGCGGGAGGCGCCGTCCGCCGGCGCCCCCGCCCACGCATCCCTGGAGCGGGAAACGGGATTCGAACCCGCGACCCCCAGCTTGGAAGGCTGGCGCTCTACCGCTGAGCTATTCCCGCGTCCGGTCCTGGTGGGGAGGGGAGGATTCGAACCCCCGAAGGCTGTCGCCAGCAGATTTACAGTCTGCCCCCTTTGGCCGCTTGGGTACCTCCCCAGAACCACCGGCATGTCTCCTGGGAACTCCTCGGGAAATCCCGACCTCAGACCCGACCCATGGCGCTGGCGGGAGGATTCGAACCCCCGACCCACTGCTTACAAGGCAGTCGCTCTTCCCCTGAGCTACGCCAGCACAGACAAAACTTCACTCTAGTTTCGAGCCCTTACGAAGTCAAGGGGTTTTCCGGCGCAGGGCTCTCTGGCGGGTGACCTCGTAGCAGAGCACCGCCCCGGCGGCCGCGACATTGAGGGAGCCGACCCGCCCGAGCATAGGCACGGTCAGCAGCACGTCGCAAGTCCGGGCCACCCGGGGGCGCAGGCCCTCACCCTCGCTGCCCAGCACGAGGCAGAGCGGACCCGTCAGGTCCCCCTCCCAGGGCCTCAGGCCCCCCTCCGGCACCGCGCCGAAGACCCAGACGCCGGATCGCTTGAGGACATCCAGCGCGTCGGCCAGATTGGCCTCCCGGGCAACCGGCACCGACTCGGCCGCCCCCATGGCGGTCCGGGCGGCGGCCCCGGTGAGGCCGACCTGGCGGTGCCGGGGCAGCAGCACACCGTGAACCCCGAACGCGTCGGCCGTCCGCAGCAGGGCGCCGAGGTTGCGCGGGTCCTGGACCTGGTCGACCGCCAGGAAGAAGGCGGGCTCGCCCCGCGCGGCGGGGACGGCGAGGAGGTCGCCGAGCGGCACGTACTCGGCGGCCGCCACCCGGGCCACCACGCCCTGGTGGTGGGCCGAGCCGGCGATGGCGGTCAACTGGTCCCGCGTCCGGTACGACACCTTGACCCCCGCCTGCCTGGCGAGAGCCACGATCTCAGCCAGGGGCCCGGCGGCACCGGCCAGCAGGGCCACCTCGTCGACCCGGCGGCCGCGGGCGCGCAGCAGGGCCCGGACCGGGTTACGACCCCAGACGACGTCGTGGGGCATCCGTCGCGCTCACCGCCGGGGCAGCAGCCGGGGTCCGGCTGGCGTGTCCTCGACCGTCCAGCCCAGCCGGAGGATCTCCTCGCGCAGCGCATCCGCCCTGGCCCAGTCCCGACGGCGGCGCGCCTCGGCGCGCTGGTCCAGGAGCCGCTCGACCTCGGGCGGCGGCCCCTCGGCCTTCCCGCCGGCCTCGAACAGCCCCAGCGCTGCGGCCAGACGTCGTAGCTCGCCGGCGCCGGCGGCCAACGCGGCGCGGGCGCCCGGATCGCCGGCGGCCCCGTCGAGTCGCTCGTTGAGGGCCGTCCGCAGGTCGAACAGGGCGGCCAGCGCTTGTGGAGTGTTGAAGTCGTCGTCCATCGCCGCCACGAACCGGGCGCCGAAGGGCGCGAGGTCCTCGGGCAACGCCGGCGTGGGGGTCGCGCCGAGCGCGTCGACGTCCAGGAAGAACCGGTGGAACCGCTCCAGCGCGCGCCCGGCCTCGTGCAGCCGCTCCTCCGAAAACTCCACCGGGTGCCGGTAATGGGTGCCCAGCAGCCACAGCCGCAGCGCGTCGGGATGGTGGCGCTTGACGATCTCCCGGATCAGCAGGGTATTGCCCAGCGACTTCGACATCTTCTCGGCGCCCAGGTTCACGAACCCGTTGTGGATCCAGAGGCGGGCGAACGGTCGCCCGGTGGCCGCCTCGGACTGGGCGATCTCGCACTCGTGGTGGGGAAAGATGAGGTCCTCGCCGCCGCCGTGGATGTCGAAGCTCTCGCCCAGGTACTGCATCGCCATGGCCGAGCACTCGATGTGCCAGCCCGGCCGGCCCGGTCCCCACGGGCTGGGCCAGGCCGGCTCGCCGGGCTTGGCCGCCTTCCAGAGCGCGAAGTCCCGCGGGTCGCGCTTGCGCTCATCCACCTCCACCCGTGCCCCGACCAGGAGCTCGTCCAAAGCCTTGCCGGATAGCCGGCCGTAGCGCGGGAAGCGCCGGACCTCGAAGTAGACGTCCCCGTCCACCGGATAGGCCACGCCGGCGGCCAGCAGGCGCTCCACCAGGGCGATCATCTGAGGGATGTGCTCGGTGGCCCGGGGCTCGACGTCGGCCCGCCGCACGCCGATCGCGTCCATGTCCCGGTAGTACTCGGCGATGTAGCGCTCGGCGATCTCGTCGGCGCTCACCCCTTCCTGCTGGGCGCGGCGGATGATCTTGTCGTCGACGTCGGTGAAGTTCTTCACGAAGGTGACCCGGTAGCCCCGGAAGGCTAGGTAGCGCCGGATCACGTCGAAGACGATCGCGCTGCGCGCGTGGCCGACGTGGCAGAGGTCGTACACCGTCACGCCGCAGACGTACATCCGCACGTGCCCGGGGCTCAGCGGCGCGAGCGGCTCCTTGCTCCGGGTCAGCGTGTTGTGGATCCGGACAGCGGTCGGAGCGCTCACTCCCCGACCTCCACCGCCACCACCGCCATGGCCGCGATCCCCTCGCGGCGTCCCACCAGGCCCAGCCCCTCGGGGCTCTTGGCCTTCACGCTGACCGCGGCCTGGGGTAGCCCCAGCGTGTCGGCCAGCCGCTTGGCCATCTCGGCGAGGTGCGGCGCCAGCCGGGGCGCCTGGGCCAGCACGGTGGCGTCGACGTTCACCGGGCGCCCGCCGCGAGTCCGCACGAGCCCGAGCGCCTGGCCGAGCAGCGCCAGGCTCGAGATCCCGCGATAGCGGGGGTCGGAGTCCGGGAAGTGATGGCCGAGATCGCCGAGCGCCAGGGCGCCGAGCAGCGCCTCGGCCACGGCGTGTGACAGGACGTCGGCGTCCGAGTGGCCATCCAGGCCGAGATCGGACTCGAGGGTAACCCCGCCCAGCACCAGCGGTCGCCCCGGGCGCAGGGGGTGGAGGTCGAAGCCGAAGCCGACCCGGGTCACGCGCGCAGGCGCCGGCGGGCGCGGGCCAGGTCGGCGGCGGTGGTGATCTTCACGTTGTCCGGCGAGCCCGGGACGACCCTGACCGGGTGGCCCAGGCGCTCGACCAGCATGGCGTCGTCGGTGCCGAGGACGCCGTCGCGACGCGCCTTGTCGTGGGCCTCGCGCAGCAGCTCGGCGCGAAAGGCCTGGGGCGTCTGGACCGCCCAGAGCTCCGAGCGGTCGAGCGTGGCCTCCACCCGGCCCTCGCGCACGCGCTTGACCGTCTCGACGACGGGCAGCGCGCAGACGGCGGCGCCGGTGGCCCGGGCCGCCGCCACGACGCGGTCGATCAGCGGTCGGCTGATGAACGGCCGCACCGCGTCGTGGACGACCACCAGCGGCACGTCGGCGGGCAGCGCGGCCAGCGCGGCCGCCACCGAAGCTTGCCGCGTCGGCCCTCCGGCCACGACGCCGGCGCGGACCCGGTCGCACAACCGCCCGAGGATTCGGCGGGCACGCTCGACATGTTCGGCCGGCGCTGCCACCACCACCGCCTGTACCCCGGGGTGGGCGACGAAGTGGCGCACGGTGGCTGCCAGCACCGGCTCAGACCCGAGCGAGCGGAACTGCTTGGGCACTCGACCGCCCAGCCGGGTGCCGAGTCCTCCGGCAGCGATGATCACGCCGAGCGGGCGGGCGAGACTCCTCATGCCAGCAGCAGGTCCAGCGCTTCGTGGACGGTCCCCACGCCGTGGGGCTCGAGCGGCAGCCCCGCGGCGTCGGCCACGTTACCGCGCGGCACGACGGCGTGGGTGAAGCCGAGCTGGGCCGCCTCCCGCAGCCGCGCGGCGAGCCCGGTCACCGCCCGCACCTCGCCGGTCAGCCCGACCTCGCCGACCACGACCAAGTCGCCGCGCACGGGGCGGTCCATGTAGCTCGAGGCAGCGGCGACGACGACCGCCAGATCCGCGGCCGGCTCGACCACACGGCCGCCCCCGGCGACGTTGACGAAGACGTCCTGGCTGGCCAGCGGAACGCCGGCACGCTTCTCCAGCACGGCCAGCAGCAGGCAGACGCGGTTGTAGTCGGCGCCGAGCACGGTTCGGCGGGGCGTCCCGAACGAGGCGGGTGCCACCAGGGCCTGCAGCTCGACGAGCACCGGCCGGCTGCCTTCCAGGCTGGCCACGATGACCGAGCCCGGGGCGTCCTTCGGCCGTTCGGCCAGGAAGAACCCCGAGGGGTTCACCACCTCGGCCAGGCCCCGCTCGGTCATCTGGAACACACCGATCTCGTTGGTGGAGCCGAAGCGGTTCTTCACCGCCCGCAGGACCCGGTAGGCGTGGTGGCGCTCGCCCTCGAAGTACAGCACCGTGTCCACCAGATGCTCCAGCACGCGGGGCCCGGCCAGCGCTCCTTCCTTGGTGACGTGCCCGACCAGGAACGTCGCCATGCCGGCGCTCTTGGCGAGCGCCATCAACCGGGCGCCGCACTCCCGTACCTGGGCGACGCTGCCGGGTGCCGATTCCAGGTCGGGCAGGAAGACCGTCTGGATCGAGTCCACGATCAGCACACGCGGCTTGAGCCGGTCGAGCTCAGCCTGGACGGCGGCGAGGTCGGTCTCGGTCCAGAGCAGCAGCCCGTCGGCCTCGATCCCCAGCCGCTCGGCCCGCATCTTCACCTGGGCCGCCGACTCCTCGGCCGAGACGTAGAGCACCGGCGGCATCGCCCGGGCCAGCGCCTGCGCCGTCTGGATGAGGATCGTGCTCTTGCCCACGCCGGGTTCGCCCCCGATCAGCACCAGCGAGCCCGGCACGACACCGCCGCCCAGCACCCGGTCGAGCTCGCCGATGCCGGTGCGCACCCGGTCGGCCCGCTCCAGCGCGATGTCGGCGAGCGGCTGGGGCCGGCTGCCGCCCGGCACCGGGCGCCGGGTGCCGGCGGGACGTCCCACGCGCTCTTCGACCAGGGCCACCCACTCGCCCGTGCGTCGACAGTCGGGGCAGGTGCCCGGCTTGGGGCCCGCGAAGCCGCACTGCGGGCACCGGTAGACGGTGCGCTCTCGTCCCGTCACTTCGGTTCTTCGTCCCGCGCGCCCCGGTCAAGACCGCGCAGGAGGAAGCGCAGGATCCGGCTGCGCTGGGCGCCGTCCAGGATGCTCACCAGGCGCTCGTACACGGTGGGATCGGCGATCAGAGCGCCGAGCGTGCCCTCGCCCTCGTTGATCTTCTCGGTGATCTCCTTGAGGTTGGCGACCGTCACCTGCAGGTCCCGCACGGCCAGCCGCAAGCCCCCGTCGTCGGGCTCGTCCCTGACCAGACTGCCGAGCGTGCCGCGCCCGCCCACCAGCCGCTCGGACACTTCCCGCAGGTTGCGACTCAGCGCCCGGACGTCGTCCAGCACGGTCCGGTACTGAGGGTCCAGGAGCAGGGCCGGCAGCAGGCCCTCCTGCCCGGTCGGCTGCTCCACCGCCCGGCTCATCCGCTCCATCGCCGCCACGAACCGCCGGGCGGCCTCGGTGGACTGCGCGGACATCAGCACGCCCACCGCGCCCTCGCCCCGCTCCACGCGGTCCAGCAGCCGCTGGGTCGCGGCCACCACCTCGCCCAGGCGGCGCAGCGCGACCGGCTCCTCGTAGAGCAGCGCGTGCGCCCACCCCCGGCCCCGCTCGGCCTGCACCACGATGCGCTCCAGCTGCTCGGTGGCCCGGCGGGCGGAGGCGGTGGCGGCGGCGACGTCCTCGATGATCCGGGTCCGGTTGAATGTCTCCGCCAGCTTGCCGAGCCCCTCGGTGAGCGCGGTCACGTTCCTCACCGTCTCGGCGCCCTGACCAATCACCTGTCCGATGTCCACCGGGTCCCGAGCCGCGATCGTCTCGCCCGGGGCGATCGGCGGCGCGGCCGCGGTGCCGACGGTGATCTCGACGATCTTGTCGCCCAGCAGACCCTGGGTCTCAATGCGGGCCACCGAGTCGCGGCGGATCCGGTCGGCGAACTGCCGGGCGATCGAGAGCTCCACCCGCACCTTGCCCCCCGGCTGCCCGGGGAGGTGCACGGCCGCCACCCGTCCGATCTGCACCCCGGCCAGCCGCACCGTCGCCCCCTCGGTGAGGCCGGCCACCTCCGTGAACTCGGCGTGGATCGTGTACCGGGGCTCGAAGAGGCGAGCGCGGGCGCCCAGGGCGTAGATGATGCCCAGGAACGCGGCCAGCGCCACCAGGACGAAGATGCCGACCCGCCACCGAAGCCTTCGCTCGCGCTGCTCGACGTTCACGCCGCTCACCTCGCCTCACCGGCCAGGAATGCGCGCACGGCCGGCTCGTCCGTCTCCAGCACCTGGTCGCGCGGGCCCAGCGCCGCGAAGCGTCCGCCGATCAGCACGGCGACGCGGTCGGCCACCGTCCGCGCCAGGTCCAGGTCGTGGGTCACGACGAGGGAAGTGTCGCACACGCCGGCCTGGACCTCCCGGATCAGTTCGCTGACCAGCCGGGCGTTGGTCGGATCGAGCCCGGCGGTCGGCTCGTCGAAGAGCATGATCTCCGGCTCGGCGATCAGCGCTCGGGCGATGCCGACCCGCTTGCGCATGCCGCCCGACAGCTCGGCGGGCAGCAGGGACAGCACCTGGCCGTCCAGACCTACTCGAGCCAGGCTCTGGAGCACCCGGTCCCGGATCTCCCGCTCCGGCATGCGGGTGTGCTCCCGCAGCGGATAGGCCACGTTCTCGTACACCGTGAGCGAGTCGAACAGCGCCGCGCCCTGGAACACGTACCCCATGCGTCGCCGGATCGGCAGCAGCTCTTCCTCGCTCAGGCGCTCGATGGACCGGCCGAAGACCGTGATGCGGCCCCGGTCGGGACGGAGCAGGCCGGCAATGAGCCGCAGCAGCACCGTCTTGCCCGAGCCGCTGCCGCCCATCACCACCAGCGTCTCCCCCTTCCGGGCCGAGAACGACAGCCCCCGGAGGACCTGATGGCCGTCGAAGGCCTTGACCACGTCGACCACCTCGACCAGGTTCGCGCTCATGGCTACCAGAGCAGGAACAGGAAGAGCTTCGTGAGGAAGAAGTCGGCGACGATCACGCCCATGGTCACGTGCACGACGGTCGCGGTGGTGGCCCGCCCGAGCCCTTCGGTGCCCCCCTCGGTGGCCAGGCCGTTGTAGCAGCCGATGAGGGTGACGACGCCCCCGAAGAAGAAGCTCTTGCCCACGCCCATCAGGAAGTCGCGGGGCAGCACCCAGTACGTGGTCACGTTCCAGTAGGTCCACGGGTCGGCGCCCCGCTCCAGGAACATGATCACCAGCCCGCCGAGCACGCCGACGCCGTCGGCCAGGACGGTGAGCAGCGGGAACACCACCAGAGCGGCCAGCAGCCGCGGGACGATGAGGCGCTTGACGTAGTTGACGCCCAGCGTGCGGAGGGCGTCGATCTGCTCGGTGACCTTCATCGACCCGAGCTCGGCCGTGATGCCGGAGGCGACCTTGCCGCCGACGAGGATCGCGGTGAGGACCGGTCCCAGCTCCCTGAGGATCGCCAGGGCCGTCACCGGTCCCACGTAGGCCTCGGCGCCGAAGCGGGCCATGTTCACCGCGCTCTGCAGGGCGAAGACCATGCCGGTGAACACCGCCGCCACCAGCGCCACCCCCACCGAGCGGACGCCCATGATCTCGATCTCGCGCACGACGTGGGCCAGGTAGGCCGGCGGCAGGGCCAGGTTGCGCAGGACGCTGGCTCCGAGCAGGCCGAGCCCGCCGTACCAGAGGATGGTCCGCCGCAGGTAGGTTCCCACCCGTCACTCCGTCGCGAAGCTGGACACCAGGCGGCGGTAGGCCGGCCGGTGCAGGGCGAACCGGTCCGGGGCCGCCGCATACACCAGATCGTAGACACACTCCGGGCCGATGACCACGTGGGCCTCGATCTGCACCGGGGTGGGGTCGGGCGGGGCGACGGCTTCCAGCAGCAGGTGGCGGGCGGGCAGTCCGCCGACGGTGGCCTGGCCCTGCTCGAGCACCCGGCGCTCCCGCAGCCCCAGGAGCAGGTGCCGCTCCAGCACGTCGGGCGGCCGTCGGGCGACCGGGCCGCACACGGCGTGGACCATCATGGCCGCGCCGCCGCCGGGATGTCGGAGCTCGAGGTCGGCCCGCCACGAGCCCGCCACCACCCAGTCCGGCCCCGGCAGCCGCACCCGGTACCCTTTCGGGGAATGGAAGAGGCCGTCCTCGATCCGGCGCCCGGCGCAGCCGACCGTCAGGCCGGCGGCCATGGCCAGCACCAGCCACCGCCGGCAGCGCACGCCGTCAGGCGCCCGCCGCGGTCCGCGCCCGGTGCCGCCGTGCGAGCTCTTCGAGGACGGCGTGGACGGAGAGGCCGCGCCGGCCGAGGAGCACGAGGGTGTGGAACCAGAGGTCGGCCACTTCCTCGATCACCCGCCGGTCGCCCTCCCCGCCGAGCGCAGCGGTGATCACCTCGCTCGCCTCCTCCCCGACCTTGCGCGCGATGGCAGGCTCGCCGCCGGCCAGCAGGCGGGCGACGTAGGACCCTTCCGGGGCGGCGGTCTTCCGCTGCTCCACGATGTGCTCGAGCCGCTCCAGCACCGTCGCGCCCGGCACCGCCTCCTTGAGCGCGGTGAAGAAGCAGGTCCGCCGCCCGGTGTGACAGGCCACGCCTTCCTGGTGCACCTGGACGAGCAGCACGTCGGCGTCGCAGTCGGCCCAGACGCCGGCGACGTGCTGGACGTGCCCGGAGCTTTCCCCCTTGCGCCAGAGCCGCTGCCGCGACCGCGACCAGAAGTGCACGAGCCCGGTGCTCAGCGTGGCCTCGACCGCTTGGCGGTCCATCCACGCGACCATGAGCACCTCGCCGGTGTCCGCCTCCTGGACCACCGCCGGGAGCAGGCCGCGCTCGTCGAACTTGAGCTCGTCCGGCGTCATGGCTCGAGTCGCACCTCCACCCCTCGCCGCTGCAGGTACGCCTTGGCCTCGGCCACGGTGTGCAGGCCGAAGTGGAAGATGGAGGCGGCCAGGACCGCGTCGGCGCCGCCCTCCACTAGGCCCTCCCAGAGGTGCTCCAGGCTTCCGGCGCCGCCGGAGGCGATGACCGGGACATCGACGGCGGCGGCCACCGCGCGCGTGAGCTCGAGATCGTAGCCATCCTTGGTACCGTCGCGGTCCATGCTCGTGAGCAGGATCTCGCCGGCACCCAGCGCCGCCGCCTCCTGGGCCCACTCGACGGCGTCCCGTCCCGTCGGCCGGCGACCGCCGTGCGTGTAAACGCCCCAGCGGACGGTCCCGGAGCCGCCCTCCCGGCGGGCATCGATCGCCACCACGATGCACTGGCTGCCGAAGCGCTCGGCGGCCTCCCGGATGAGCGCCGGCCGGGCCAGCGGAGCGGTGTTCAGGGAAACCTTGTCGGCGCCGGACCGGAGCAGTCGCCGCACGTCCTCGACCGACCGGATGCCGCCGCCGACCGTCAGCGGCATGTAGATCGCCTCCGCCGTACGCCGCACCACGTCGAGCATGATCTCCCGGTTCTCGTGCGAGGCGGTGATGTCGAGGAAGACCAGCTCGTCCGCCCCCTGGGCGTCGTAGGCCACCGCCGCCTGCACCGGATCGCCGGCATCGCGCAGGTCGACGAATCGGACGCCCTTGACTACCCGGCCGTCCTTGACGTCCAGGCAGGGGATGATGCGCTTGGCCAGCATGCGTCAGCTCCGGACCGGGGTGCCGGTCAGGACGGCGAGGGCGGCGCGGAGGTCCAGGGCCCCGGTGTAGAGCGCGCGACCCACGACGACACCGGCCAGTCCCGGCACCGCGGCCAGCCGCCGGATGTCCTCCAGGCTCCCGACGCCGCCGGACGCCAGGACCGGCAGGTCGACCGCGCGCACCAGCGCCGCGGTGGTCGCCACGTTGGGCCCCTGGCCGGTCCCGTCGCGGCTCACGTCGGTGTAGAGGAGCCCGACCGCGCCGGCCCGGCGCGCCCGGTCGGCGACGTCGAACACGGTGGCCGCGATCACCTCGGTCCATCCCTTCACGGCCACGCGATCGCCGCGGGCGTCCACCGCGACGAGGATGCGGCCGGGGTGCCGCCGGCACACCGCAGCCAGGAAGTCCTCGTCGAGCGCCGCCCGCGTGCCGAGGACGGCCCAGCGGGCGCCGGCCGCCAGCACGGCGTCCACCGCCGCCGCGTCGCG
>DATLZL010000152.1:0-5371 GCA_035574035.1 Binatia bacterium
CGCCGGGCTCGCCGGCTGCGGGCGGGACGCCACCCCCACCGCGTCGGCGGAGCGCACGGCCGCGCCGGCGCCGCCGCGCGAGGTGCGCGTGGTGCCGGCGGCCGAGGTGCGGGTCCCGCGCACCGTCAACGTCACCGGCACCCTGGCCGCCGAGGAGCAGGTCGTGCTGTCCATGAAGGTGCCGGGCCGGCTGGCGGAGCTGCGGGTGGACCTCGGCACCCGCGTGCGGCGCGGCGAGGTCGTGGCCCGCCTGGACCCGACCGACTTCCGCCTGCGCCTCGAGCAGGCCCAGGCCGCCCTGGAGCAGGCCCGGGCCCGCCTGGGGCTGCCGCCCCAGGGGACGGACGACCGGGTGGACCCGGCCGAGACCGCCATCGTGCGCCAGGCCCGGGCCGTGCTCGACGAGGCGCGCCTGACCCGCGACCGCATGGCGCGCCTCTGGGATCAGCAGCTCATCGCCCGGGCCCAGCTCGACGCCGCGGTGGCGGCCGAGCGGGTGGCCGAGGGGCGCTACCAGGACGCGATCGAGGAGGTCCGCAACCGCCAGGCCGTGCTGGCCCAGCGCCGCACCGAGCTGGAGCTGGCGCGCCAGGCCCTGGCCGACACGGTCCTCACGGCGCCGGTGGACGGCGTGATCCGCGAGCGGCGGGCCTCGGTCGGCGAGTTCCTGGCCGCCGGCGCCCCGATCGCCACGCTGGTCCGGGTGGACCCGCTGCGGCTCGTCCTGGCGGTGCCCGAGCGCGCGGCCGCCGACGTGCGGGTCGGGCAGGAGGTGCAGGTCACGGTGGAAGGGGACCCGACGGTCTACCGGGGCCGCGTCGTCCGGCTCTCGCCGGCCATCCACGAGGCCAACCGCACGCTTACCGTGGAGGCCCAGGTGCCCAACGAGCGGGGTGCGCTCCGGCCGGGCGCCTTCGCCCGGGCCCAGATCGTGCTCGGCGCCGCCCAGCCGGCGGTGTTCGTCCCGGCCTCGGCCGTCGTCATTTTCGCCGGGGTCGAGAAGGTCCTCACCGTCGCCGACGGCCGCATCGTCGAGCGCCGGGTGACCACCGGCCGTCGCGAGCGCGACCGCGTGGAGGTCGTCGAAGGCCTGAGCGCGGGCGAGCCGGTGGTGGTCGAGCCCGGCAACCTGGCCCCCGGCCAGCCGGTGGCGGTGCGGCCGTGAACCGGCTGGCCGAGATCTCGATCCGCCGGCCGGTCTTCGCCTCGATGATCATCCTCTCGCTGGTGGTGGTCGGGGCCGCCGCCTACTTCCGCCTCGGGGTGGACCGCTTCCCCTCGGTGGACCTGCCCACGGTCACCGTCCGCACCGAGCTGCCCGGGGCCTCCACCGAGGAGATGGAGACCCAGGTCTCCCAGAAGCTCGAGGAGGCGATCAACACCATCCAGGGCATCAGCGAGCTGCGCTCGATCTCGAGCCCGGGCGCCTCGATCGTCATCGTCACCTTCAACCTGAACCGCCCGATCGACGTCGCCACCCAGGACGTCCGCGACCGGGTGGCGGCGGCCCTGCGCCACCTGCCCCGCGACATCCGGCCGCCGGTCATCTCCAAGTTCGACAACGACCAGGCGCCGGTCCTCACCGTGGCGGTGGCCGGCCCCCGCCCGCTCAAGGAGCTGACCGAGATCGCCGACAAGGTGGTCAAGGTGGAGCTGGAGCGCGCGGCCGGGGTGGGCGAGGTCCGCCTGGTCGGCGGGCTGGAGCGGGCGGTCAACGTCTGGATCGACGCCGACCGGCTGGCGGCCTACCAGATCCCGATCACCGCCGTGCGGGAGGCGCTCGTCCGGCAGAACGCCGACCTGCCCGGCGGCAACGTGACGGCCGGCCTGACCGAGCAGTCGCTGCGCACGATGGGCCGGGTGGCCGACCCCCGCGCGTTCAACGACCTGGTGGTGGCCACCATCAACGGGGCCCCGGTCCGCATCCGCGACATCGGGCGGGCCGAGGACGGCACCAAGGAGCAGCGCTCGGCCGCCCGCCTGAACGGCGTGCCCACGGTGGTGCTGGAGGTCCGCCGGCAGTCGGGCGAGAACACCATCGCCGTGATCGAGGCGGTCAAGGCCGGCCTGGCCCGGCTGGCCGCCCGGGTCCCGCCCGACGTGACGCTCCAGGTCATCCGCGACCAGTCGCGCTACATCGACGCCGCGCTCCACGAGATCAACGTCCACCTGGTGCTGGGCGCCATCCTGGCCTCCCTGGTCGTCCTGGCCTTCATGCGCTCGTGGCGCTCGACGGTCATCGCCGCGGTGGCCATCCCGACCTCGGTGATCGCCGCCTTCGGGATGATGTGGGCGCTCAACTTCACGCTCAACAGCGTGACGATGCTGGCCCTGGTGCTCATGGTCGGCATCGTGATCGACGACGCCATCGTCGTCCTGGAGAACATCTTCCGGTTCGTCGAGGAGAAGAAGATGCGGCCGTTCGAGGCCGCCCGGGCGGCCACCGCCGACATCGGGCTGGCCGTGCTGGCCACCACCTTGTCGCTGGTGGTCATCTTCGTGCCGGTCTCGTTCATGTCCTCGGTCTCCGGCCGCTTCCTCTACCAGTTCGGGCTCACCGCGGCCGCCTCGGTGCTGGTGAGCCTGCTGGTCTCCTTCACCCTGACCCCCATGATGTCGGCCCGGCTGCTGCGGGCCGAGGACGCCGGGACCGGCGGCGGGCCGCGCTCGCGCGGTGGGTTCTACGCCTGGCTGGACCGCGGCTACGAGGCGACGCTGCGGTGGGCCATGGCCCACCGGCCGGCCGTCGTGATCGTCACGCTGCTCGTCATCGCCTCGTCGGTGCCGCTCTACGGGCTGCTCAAGCAGGAGTACACCCCGAGCGACGTGGACGAGGGCGAGTTCGAGGTGATCGTCACCGGCCCCGAGGGCATGAGCCTGGCCGCCATGGACGAGGCCATGCAGGCGGTGGCGCGCGAGGTGCGGGCCACGCCGGGCGTGCGCCTGGTGCTGGCCCAGGCCGGCGGCTCGTTCCTGGGCCGGGTCAACCAGGGCAACGCCTACGTGCGGCTGGCGCCCCACGAGGAGCGCGTCTTCGGCCTGGGCCGGCTGGTGCGGGAGACGCTGCGCGGCCGGCCGCTGGCCGCCTTCGACACGCTGAGCCAGCGCGAGGTCATCCAGGAGGTCCGCCGGCGCCTGCGGAAGTTCTCCGACCTCCGGGTCACCGTGCGCAACATCCCCGGCTTCAACATCGGCGGCGGCTCCTTCGACATCGATTTCGTGCTGCGCGGACCGGACATCGCGGCCCTGGCCGAGTACGGCGAGCGGCTGCGCCGGCGCGCGCTGGAGCTCGGCGGCATCGTGGACGCCGACACCACGCTCAAGCTCGACCGCCGCGAGCTGCGGGTGCAGATCGACCGCGAGCGGGCCGCCGACCTCGGCGTGGACACCGAGCAGGTCGCCACCGCCCTGCGGCTCATGGTGGGGGGCGACGACGAGGTCTCGACCTTCCTCGACCCCCTGACCAACGAGGACTACGACGTGACGCTGCGCCTCACCGAGGCCTACCGCGGGGACCCCGACACGATCGCGCGCCTGTGGGTGGCCCGGGCCGGCGGCGGACTGGTCCGTCTGGACAACCTGGTGCAGATCGTCCCCGCCCGGACGCCCGCGCGCATCGACCGCTCCGACCGCCAGCGCGAGGTGCGGCTGCGGGCCTCGGTGGCGCCGGGCTACGGGCAGGCCGACCGCATCCAGGCCCTGCGCCAGGAGGTGGCGCGCATGAACCTGCCGGCCGGCTACACGACGGCCGTGAGCGGCCGGGCCCGCGAGCTGGAGCGGACGTTCCGCGAGTTCCTCTGGGTCTTCCTGCTCTCGATCGTCTTCATGTACATGATCCTGGCCTCGCAGTTCGAGAGCCTGGTCCACCCGCTCACCATCCTGCTCTCGCTGCCGGTCTCGGTGCCGTTCGCGCTGTTCTCGCTCTGGTACGCGGGCCAGACGCTTAACCTCTACTCGGCCCTCGGCATCCTGGTGCTGTTCGGGGTGGTGAAGAAGAACGCCATCCTCCAGATCGACCACATGAACAGCCTGCGGGCCGGGGGCCTGGCGCGGGCGGAGGCCATCCGGCAGGGCAACCGGGACCGGCTCCGGCCCATCCTGATGACGACGCTGTCGCTGGTGGCCGGCATGGTGCCGCTGGCCGTGGGCACCGGGCCCGGGGCCGAGGAGCGCCGGGCCATCGCGGTGGTGGTGATCGGCGGCCAGATGCTCTCGCTGCTGCTGACGCTCCTGGTGACGCCGGTGGCGTACTCGCTGTTCGAGGACCTGGCGGTGGCGCTGCGCTGGGCCCGCCCGAGCCTGGTCGGCGGCGCCGTGCGGCGAGGGCTGCGGCGCCGCGTCGCCCTACCGCGCTGGCTCCCGGGCAACGGCCGCAAGCCCGTCACCGGCCGGTAAGCTCCGGATCGCGGCGTCGCGGCGGTGGCTGGTCTGCAAATTGCTGGCTGCGTCCGGCATGCTGACCGATCACTCCGGCAACGGCCGCGCACCCTGCGCCGAGTGCGGGGCCGCGATCGGCCCCGACGATCCGGCGATCTCCATGCCACACGGCCTCATCCACGTCCGGTGCTTCCCGGTCGAGCCGGTTTCCGTCGCTTCGGTGCGGCGCCCGGTCCGGCGTCCCGACCGTCTCCGCAAGGGCAAGACGCCCGAAGCCTGATCGGGCATTTCGGGACTCGCGCCCGGCGCGGCCGGTGCGCAAGGCGGGGGAGGGATCGGGTAGGGCTCTACCCAGGCGCTGGCCGCCCGCCGCGCCCATCACGCCGCGAACTCGAGGGAACGCTCGGGCACCGCCGTTGCACTCCCCGGGACAGGGGCGATCAACGCGGAGCCTCCCATCGGCTCCGCGAAGGAGGCGTCATGAACGGCGGATTGCGCCTGCTCGCGCTCGCCCTGATCCTGGGCGGCTGCACGCTCGTGACCGGCAAGCCGATCGATCAGTGGGTGAACGACGTCACGATGACGGCGACGGTCAAGAGCCGCCTGGCGCGCACCGAGGGCCTGGGCAGCCTGACCGGCATCCACGTCCGCACCGACAACGACATGGTGTACCTGACCGGATCGGTGACCGATGCGGCGACGAAGCAGCGGATCGACCGGCTGGTCCGGGGCATCGCCGGGGCCAACCGCGTGCGGAACGAGCTGACGGTCGCCTCAGAGGCCCAGCAGGCGAGCCGTCACTGAAGCCGGATCACCACCAGTCTTCGCTGCGGCGTCCCTTGTCCTGGGCGCGGCGCTCGGTGGTGGGACGGCCGCCCTTCTTCTTGCCCGGCCGGCGGTCCCCCTCGCCCTCCCCGCGCTTGCGCTCGGTGCGGCGCCCGCCCGGCGCCGGAGGCGGGGGAGGCGGGGCGAAGCGTCCCGGACCGGGGCCGCC
>DATLZL010000153.1:0-10661 GCA_035574035.1 Binatia bacterium
GCCCGGCCGCCGCCGCCTCGTCCTGTTCGGAGTCCTGATCGCCCTGGCTCTGGCCCCGGTCGCGGCGTTCAGCCTGCTCACGGTGGGTGCCCCCGTGCCCGCCACCGCCGCCGCCAAGGTCGAGGGCGGGGTACTCGGCTGGCTGGCCGGGACGCGCGAGCCCTGGCGCCAGTTCCTGATCGAGCGGCCCGGCCGCTTCCTCCTGGAGTGGGCGGGCTGGCTCTGGACGACGCATCCGCTCTTGCCGGTCGCGCTGCCCCTCGCGCTGGCCTGGACATGGCGGCGGCGCGGGGCGGCCCTCGGGGTTCCCGCGCTGGCGCTCGTCCTCCATCCGGTCGCGATGGCGCTGCTGGCGCCGTACCGCGGGCCGGACTTCCAGGAGGGCCGCTACTCCGCCCACCTGCTGCCGCTCGCGTTCGTCGTCCTCGCCGTGGCGCTCGGCCCGCGCTTGCGCCCCGCGCGACCGGCGCTCCTCGCCGGCTGGTTCGTCCTCGCCCTGCTCGCCCTGGTGCCCGCCGCGCACCGCTACGGGTGGGCGGTCCAGAACATCAACGCGATGCAGGTCCACCTCGGCCGCTGGGTGGACGAGCACGTGCCCCGGCACGCACGGCTGGCACTCAACGACGTCGGCGCGATCGCCTACGTCTCCCGCCGGGAGGTGATCGACCTCATGGGGCTCGTCACCCCCGAAATCCTTCCCTACCGTCGCCGGGGGGAGGCCGGCGTGATGGACTACCTCCGATGGCGCTGTCCGGACTACGTCATCATCTTTCCCGCCTGGTTTCCCCGGCTGGCGGCCCGGCGGGACCTGCTGGAGCCGGTCTACCGGGTCCGGCTCGAGCGCAACGTCGTGGCCGGGGCGCCGGAAATGGTGGTCTACCGCCTGCGCTGCGCCGTATGATGGGGCCGTGCGTCGCGTGGCGCTTCTCGTCCCGCCGCTGCTGGTCGTCGTCGCCGCCACCGTCGCCCACGCCCAGTTCTACCGGTACGTCGACGAGCGCGGCGTGCCGCACTACGTCGAGGGCCTGCACGCCGTGCCCGAGCGCTACCGCGCGGCGGCGGTGCCCCTGTCGCTGCGGAACTCTCCGGTGCCGCCCTCGTCGCCGTCCGGCGCCGCCGCCACCCGCGCGGGCACCGTCATCCGGTACACCCCGGGGCAGCCGATCGTGGTCGACGCCCGCATCAACGGCAGCGCCTCGGCCCGACTCCTGCTCGACACCGGCGCCGACCGGACGTTGATCAGCCCCCGGGCCCTGGCGGCGGCCGGCGTCTCGCTCACGAGGGTGATCGCCCAGGGACAGATGACGGGGGTGACCGGCAGCGACCGGGTCCAGTACGTGTTGCTGGAGTCGCTCGAGGTCGGCCAGGCGCGCGTGACGCGCCTTCCGGTGGCCGCCTACGAGATGCCGCAGGCCCAGACCGACGGCCTGCTGGGGCGGGATTTCCTGGATCAGTTCAGCGTCAACATCGACGCGGCGCGCGGCGAGGTGACCCTGCAGCCCCGCTAACGCGCTGCGCTGTGGTACCATGGCCGTCCCGGTCATGGACTACAAGGCCACGCTAAACCTGCCGAAAACCGCGTTCCCCATGCGGGCCAACCTGCCCGAGATGGAGCCCCGCCTGCTCGCCTGGTGGGACGAGATCGGCATCTACAAGCGCCTGCGCGAGGCCGCCGCCGACCGTCCGCTGTGGATCCTGCACGACGGGCCGCCCTACGCCAACGGCCATATCCACATGGGCCACGTGCTGAACAAGGTGCTCAAGGACATCATCGTGAAGTCCCGCGCGATGCTCGGCTACAACGCCGTCTACGTGCCCGGCTGGGACTGCCACGGCCTGCCGATCGAGCACCAGGTGGACAAGGAGCTGGGGCTGGACCGCGCCGCCGTCGATGTGCGGCACGCGATGGACCCGATCGAGAAGCGGCGCCGGTGCCGCGAGTACGCCCGGCGCTTCATCGACATCCAGCGGGCGGAGTTCAGGCGCCTGGGGGTCTTCGGCGACTGGGAGAACCCGTACCTGACGATGGAGCCGGCCTACCAGGCGGTGATCGCCCGCGAGTTCGGCCGGTTCGTCGGCCGGGGCCTCGTTTACAAGGGCCTCAAGCCCGTGCACTGGTGCATGTACTGCAAGACGGCGCTGGCCCAGGCCGAGGTCGAGTACGAGGAGGAGCGGACCACGTCGGTGTACGTGACGTTCCCGCTGGTGGCGCCCCTGGCCGGCGTCGGACCGGCGGCGCTGGTCATCTGGACCACCACGCCGTGGACCCTGCCGGCCAACCTCGCCATCGCGGTCCACCCGGAGGAGGACTACGTCGCGCTCGACACGGGCGCCGGCGAGCGGCTGGTCGTCGCCGCCCGCCTGACCGCAGAGGTGGCCAAGGTCGCCCGGCTCGGGGAGCCCCGCGAGGTGGCGCGGATGCGCGGCCGGGACCTGGCGGGCCTGGAGTACCGCCACCCCTGGATCGAGCGCACGGGCAAGGTCGCCGTCGCCGATTTCGTCGCCATGGACACCGGCAGCGGCCTCGTCCACATCGCGCCCGGCCACGGCGAGGAGGACTACGAGCTCGGCCGGCGCCTGGGGCTGCGCATCTACAACCCGGTCGACGACGACGGCCGCTTCACCGCGGACGTGTCGGCCTTCGCCGGACTCACCGTGTGGGAGGCGAATCCCCGGATCGTCGACCACCTCCGGTCACGCGGCCGCCTGCTGGCCCAGGCGCCGCTGACCCACACCTACCCGCACTGCTGGCGGTGCAAGAACCCGACGCTCTTCCGGGCCACCGAGCAGTGGTTCATCGCGCTCGACCGCGACGGCCTCCGGGGGCGGGCGCTGCAGGCGATCCGGCGGGAGGTGCAGTGGATCCCGCCGTGGGGCGAGGAGCGGATCTACAACATGGTCGCCCACCGGCCGGACTGGACGATCTCCCGGCAGCGGGTCTGGGGCGTGCCGATCGTGGCCTTCTACTGTCAGGCCTGCGAGGCGCTCGTGCTGGACGAGGCGCTGGTCGAGCACGTGGCGGCCGTCTTCCGCGCCGGCGAGGGGGCCGACGAGTGGTACGTCCGTCCCGCCCGGGAGCTGCTGCCGCCCGGCACGCGCTGCCCGCGGTGCGGGGGCGCCGAGTTCCGCAAGGAGATGGACATCCTGGACGTGTGGTTCGACTCGGGCTGTAGCCACGCCGCCGTGCTGGAGACGCGGGCCGACCTGCGGTGGCCGGCCGACATGTACCTGGAGGGCTCCGACCAGCACCGCGGGTGGTTCCACTCCTCGCTGCTGGAGTCGGTCGGAACCCGGGGCGCGCCGCCGTACCGGAGCGTGCTGACCCACGGCTTCGTCGTCGACGGCGAGGGGCGCAAGATGTCCAAGTCCCTCGGCAACTACGTGACGGTCGAGGAGCTCATCCCGCGCTACGGCGCCGAGATCCTGCGGCTGTGGGCCGCCGCCGAGGACTACACCGAGGACATCCGCCTGTCCTCGGAGATCCTCGACCGCCTGGCCGACGCCTACCGGCGCATCCGCAACACGTTCCGGTTCCTGCTCGGCAACCTGCACGACTTCGACCCGGCCCGCGACCGGCAGCCGTACGCGCGGCTGGACGAGGTCGACCGCTTCATCCTCGACCGGCTGGCCCGCCTGGTCGGTCGGGTGACGCGCGCGTACGAGGGCTACCAGTTCCACACCGTCTTCCACGCCGTGCACAACTTCTGCGCCGTGGACCTGTCGGCCCTCTACCTGGACATCATCAAGGACCGTCTCTACACCTCGGCCGCTGGCGACCTCCGGCGCCGCGCGGCCCAGACGACGTGCTACGAGCTCTTCGGCGTCCTGGCCCGGCTGATGGCCCCCATCCTCAGCTTCACCACCGAGGAGGCCTGGCGCCACCTGCCGGGCGCCCGGGCGGAGAGCGTGCACCTCGAGCGGTTCCCGTCCGTGCCGCCGGAGTGGCTCGATGACGAGCTGGAGGCCCGCTGGGGCCGGCTGCTCGAGGTCCGCCGTGAAGCGGCCAAGGCGCTGGAGACGGCGCGGGCCGGCGGACTCATCGGCAGCGGGCTCGAGGCACGGGTGACGTTCATGAGCGCGCCCGAGGATCTGCCGGCACTGCTACGCGATGCCCGGGCGCTGCTGCCGACGCTGCTGATCGTCTCCCAGGTGGAGGTGGGCCGACCGGCCCGGCGGCCGGCGGTGGTGCACGAGAGCCAGGAGATCCCCGGCCTGGTCATCGGGGTCGACCGCGCGCGCGGACGCAAGTGCCAGCGGTGCTGGACCTGGAGCGAGCAGGTGGGCGCCGACCCGCGCCACCCCGAGCTCTGCGAGCGCTGCCTGCCCGTCGTCCTGGCCGCCGCATGACCGCGGTCCTGGCGATCGCGGCCCTCGTGGTCGCGGTCGACCAGGCGACCAAGGTCCTCGTGCTCGACCGGCTCGTCCCCGGCGTGCCGGTGCCGGTCATCGAGGGGTTCCTGTCGTTCACCCTGGTCATGAACCCCGGGCTGGCCTTCGGCCTGCTGGCCGGCCTGCCCCCGCCGTGGCGCTGGCTCGTCGCGGGCCTCTCCGTCGTCGCTCTCCTGGTCCTGGCTCGGGTGGCCATGCGCCTGCTCGACGAGGGCGGCTGGCTGGAGACGGCGGCCGTGGGCCTCGTGTTCGGCGGCGCCGTCGGCAACCTGATCGACCGGGCGCGGTTCGGAGCGGTCGTGGACTTCATCGACGTCTATTACGGGTCCTTCCACTGGTGGGCCTTCAACGTCGCCGACGCCGCGATCACGGTCGGGGTGGCCCTGCTCGTCCTGCACCTGGTCGTCACCCCGAGCGCCCGGCCGCCCGGCCGGCCGTGAGCGGCCGCCGGCTCACCGTCGACCCGCAGGCGGCCGGAGTCCGGCTGGACCGGTGGCTGGCCGAGGTCATGCCGGACCTGTCGCGCTCCCGGATCCAGGCGCTCATCGCCGAGGGGCGGGTGACCGTGGAGGGCGCGGTGCCGAAGGCCGCTCACCGGCTGCGCGGCGGTGAGCGGATCGAGGTGGAGATCCCGCCGCCGCCCCCGGAGGAGGTCGAGCCGGAGCCGATCGCCCTGACGATCCTCCACGAGGACGACGACGTGCTCGTGGTCGACAAGCCGGCCGGGATGGTGGTGCACCCCGGCGCCGGGCGAGCCGGCGGCACGCTGGTGGCCGCGGTGCTGGCCCACGCGCCGCACGTGGCCGGGGTCGGAGGCCGCCGCCGGCCGGGAATCGTGCACCGCCTCGACAAGGACACCTCCGGTGTGCTGGTGATCGCCAAGACGCCGCGCGCCTACGCGTCGCTCACGGCGCAGCTGGCCGCGCGCACCGTCACGCGACGTTACCTGGCCGTCGTCCACGGCCGGGTCGGCCGGGCCGAGGGCGTGGTGGACGCCCCGATCGGGCGCGACCCCCGGCACCGCCAGCGGATGGCCGTGCGCCCGGCCGGCCAGGGGCGCCCGGCCATCACCCAGTACCGCGTGCTGGAGCGTTTCGACGGGTTCACCTACGTGGAGCTCCGCCTGGGGACGGGACGAACGCACCAGATCCGGGTGCACATGGCCTCCCTCGGCCACCCCGTGGTCGGCGACGTCACGTACGGGCGCGCGCGGGGCAAGCCCCCGATCCCGCTGGACGGCATCGCGCTGCACGCCGCGGGCCTGGCCTTCCTGCACCCTCTTACGCACCAGAAGATGGAATTCACTGCGCCCCTGCCGACCCGGATCGAGCGCCTGCTGGCCCATCTGCGCGGCGGCTAGCGACCCGCCGGCGCCCCGGCTGGCGCAGGCTTTGCTCTGGGGCGGTGCTATGATCGGAAGGCCGTCATGGAGCGACTGACCGCGATCGTCCTGGCCGCCGGTGAAGGCAAGCGGATGCGCTCGCGGCGGCCCAAGGTCCTGCACGCGCTCTGCGGTCGCCCCCTGATCGCTTATCCGCTCCGGGTCGCGCGAGCCGTCGCCGACCGACTGGTCATCGTCATCCCGCCCGAGGCCGACGCCGTGGCCGCGGCGGCCGGCCCGGAGGTGATGGCGGTGGTGCAGCGCGAGCGGCTGGGGACCGGTCACGCCGTGCTCCAGGCCCGGGAAGCGGCCGGGGACGGCGCCATCCTGGTCTTGCCGGGCGACATGCCGCTGCTGAGCGCGGAGTCCGTCGAGCGCCTCGTGAGCCACCACCGCGCGACCGGGGCCGCAGCCACGCTGCTGACCGCGGTCCTCGATCAACCCGCTGGTTACGGCCGCGTGCTGCGACAGCGCGGTCGGGTGGCCCGCATCGTCGAGGAGCGGGACGCCACCGACGACCAGAAGAAGGTCACCGAGGTCAACACCTCCGTCTACTGCTTCGACGGCCGCCGGCTGTGGGCGGCACTGGCCGAGGTCCGGGCCGACAACGACCAGGGCGAGTACTACCTGACCGACGTGATCGGCGTGCTGGTGCGGGCCGGGGCCCGGGTGGAGGCGGTGACGGTGGCCGACCCGACCGAGGCCCTCGGCGTGAATGACCGCAAGCAGCTGGCGGCGGCGGCCGCCATCCAGCGGCGGCGCATCCTGGACCGCCTCATGGAGTCCGGCGTGACGGTGGTGGACCCGGCCAGCACCTACGTCGACGACACCGTCACCGTGGGTCCCGACACGGTGATCCACCCGCAGGTCGTCGTGGAGGGCGCCACGGTCATCGGCAGCGACTGCGTCATCGGCGCCGGCTCGCACCTCACCGCCTGCCGCCTGGCCGACCGCGTCACGGTGCGCCCCTACTGCGTGCTGACCGAGGCGGTCGTCGAGGACGGCGCCGAGCTGGGACCCTTCTGCCACCTGCGCCCCCGGACCCACATCGGGGCCGGGGCCCGGATCGGCAACTTCGTCGAGGTGAAGAAGTCGCGCATCGGCCGCGGCTCCAAGGCCAACCACCTCGCCTACATCGGGGACGCCGTCGTGGGCGAGCGCGTCAACATCGGGGCCGGCGCCATCACGTGCAACTACGACGGCCTGGCCAAGCACGAGACCCGCATCGGCGACGGGGCCTTCATCGGCACCAACGCCAGCCTGGTCGCCCCGCTGACGATCGGCGAGGGCGCCTACATCGGCTCCGGGTCGGTCATCACCAAGGATGTGCCACCCGGTGCGCTGGCCGTCGAGCGCAGCCCGCAGGTGGTGAAGGAAGGCTGGGTCGCGCGGCGCAAGGCGCGGGCGACCGCGCCCAGGAAGGACGACTGACATGTGCGGGATCGTGGGGTACGTCGGCGGTCGCAGCGCGGTCGGGATCATCGTGGACGGCCTCAAGCGGCTCGAGTACCGGGGCTACGACTCGGCCGGCGTGGCCTGCCTGACGCCGGCCGGCGAGCTGGAGGTCCGGCGGGCGGCCGGCCGCATCAAGGTCCTGGAAGGCCTCCTGCGCGAGCGGCCGCTGGCCGGGACGGTCGGCCTCGGCCACACGCGCTGGGCGACCCACGGCCGGCCCTCCGACGACAACGCCCACCCCCACACCGATTGCGCGGGGTCCCTGGTCGTCGTGCACAACGGCATCCTGGAGAACTACCTGGAGATCAAGGAGCGGCTGCGCGCCGAGGGTCACGTCTTCCGCTCGGAGACGGACACCGAGGTGCTGGCCCACCTGATCGAGCATCACGTGAAGGACGGCCGCCGGCTGGACGCCGCGGTCAAGGCCGCGCTGCAGGAGTTCCGCGGCTCGTACGCGGTGGGGGTGATGGCGCGGTGGGCGCCGGACCGGCTGGTGGCCGCCAAGCACGGCGCCGGCAGCGTGGTGGTCGGCTTGGGTCAGGGGGAGATGTTCATCGCCTCCGACATCCCGGCCATCCTCTCGCACACGCGGGACGTGGTGATCCTCGAGGACGGCGAGGTGGCCGAGGTGAGCGCGGCCGGCGTGCAGGTCTCCACGCTCGACGACCAGCCCGTGCAGCGGGAGCCGGTCCGCATCCTCTGGGACCCCATCATGGCCGAGAAGGGCGGCTACCGGCACTTCATGCTCAAGGAGATCTACGAGCAGCCCCGGGCGATCGCCGACACCTTCCGGGGCCGGATCGCGCCCGAGACCGGCCGCATCGTGCTGCCCGACGTCAACCTGGATCCGGGCACGGTCCGGGCGCTCCAGCGGGTGGTGTTCGTCGCCTGCGGCACCGCCTACCATGCGGCGATGCTGGGGCGGGCGATGGTCGAGCGCCTGGCCGGCCTGCCGGCCGAGTGCGACCTGGGCTCCGAGTTCCGCTACCGCGACGCCATCGTGGGTCCCGACACGCTGGTCGTGGCGGTGTCGCAGTCGGGGGAGACCGCCGACACGATCGGGGCGGTGAAGGCCGCCAAGCTCAAGGGCTGCCCGGTCGTCACCATCACCAACGTGGTCGGCTCGGCCCTCGCCCGCGAAGCGACGGGGACGCTATACATGCACGCCGGGCCGGAGATCGGCGTGGCCTCGACCAAGGCCTTCGCCACGATGATCGTGGCCGTGTACCTGCTCGGCCTCTGGCTGGGCCGCCAGCGGGAGGTCCTCACCGTCGAGGACGTCCGCAAGCGCATCCGGGATCTGGTCGAGATCCCGCGGCTGGTGGAGCGGACGCTCGAGCTCGACGGCCGTATTGCGGGCCTGGCCCGGCACCTGTCCCACGCCCACGACTTCCTCTACCTCGGCCGGGGCCTGCAGTACCCGATCGCACTGGAGGGTGCGCTCAAGCTCAAGGAGATCTCCTACATCCACGCCGAGGGCTACGCCGGCGGCGAGATGAAGCACGGCCCGATCGCGCTGATCGCCGACGGGCTGCCGGTGGTGGCGCTGGCCCCGCGGGACGGCTCCTACGACCGGATGCTGGGCAACATCGAGGAGGTGCGTGCCCGCGAAGGGCAGGTCATCGCCGTCGTGCACGAGGGTGACCGGCTGGTCGCCGGCAAGGCCCAGCACGTCATCGAGGTTCCGCCCTCGGCCGACCTGCTGGCGCCGCTGATCACGGTCGTCCCGCTGCAGCTCCTCGCGTACCACATCGCGGTCCGCCGCGGCTGCGACGTGGACCAGCCCCGCAACCTGGCGAAGTCGGTGACGGTCGAGTAGCGCGGCCCCGCCGGGCCGGCTCGGCTCCATGGACCGCCTGTTCGTCGGGCTCGCCGCCGTGTCGGGCTTCCTGGCCGTCGCGCTCGGCGCCTTCGGCGCCCACCTGCTGCGCGACCGTTTGGGTCCGGATCTGCTGCCCGTCTGGCAGACCGCGCAGCGCATGCACCTGTTCCACACCGCGGCGCTGCTCTTCATCGCCTGGGCCGCCGCGCGCTGGCCGGGCCCGGCCACCGCCGCCGCCGGCTGGCTGTTCATCGCCGGCCTCGTGCTCTTCTCGGGCAGCCTCTACGCGCTGGCGCTGACCGGTGCGCGCTGGCTCGGCGCCGTCACGCCGTTCGGCGGCGCCGCCTTCCTGGCCGGCTGGCTGGCGCTCGCCTGGCGCGCCTGGTCGGCCCCCTGACGTCGGCCGCCCGGCCGCGCCGCGTCGCCCGTCGGGTGCGGGGAGGGTACAATCGGTCGGTGTCCGGCGGGCTCGAGCGCATCCTCGACGACCTGAATCCCGTGCAGCGCGAGGCGGTCATCCACGGCGACGGCCCGCTGCTCGTGCTGGCCGGGGCCGGCAGCGGCAAGACCCGCGTCATCGCCTACCGGATCGCCTGGCTCCTCGGCGCCCGGGGCGTGTCCCCGCGCAACCTGCTGGCGGTGACCTTCACCAACAAGGCCGCCGGCGAGATGGCGCGCCGCGTGGAGCGGCTGCTGGAGCCGGTCGGCATCGGGGCGCCGATCGTCGGGACCTTCCACTCGGTGTGCGTGCGCATCCTCCGCCAGAGCGGCCGGCACGTCGGCCTGCCCCCGCACTTCACCATCTACGACGAGGACGACCGGCTGGCGCTGGTGAAGGAGTGCATGAAGGAGGGCGAGCTGGCCGAGCGCGCGTTCACGCCGTCGACCGCCGTGCACCGGATCTCCTACTGGAAGAACCAGATGGTCGCGGTGAGCGAGGCTCTCCGGGAGGCGCGCGGGCCCTGGGAGCAGAAGGCGGCGCTCGTCTACTCGCGCTACGACAAGCGGCTCAAGGAGATCGGCGCCGTCGACTTCGACGACTTGCTGCTCTACGTGGTGCGGCTCTTCCAGGAGGTGCCCGAGGTGCGGGACTGGTACCGCGGACTCTGGCGCCACCTGCTGGTGGACGAGTACCAGGACACCAACCGCGCCCAGTACCGCATCATCCGGGCGCTCACCGCCGAGCACCGGAACATCACCGTCGTCGGCGACCCCGACCAGTCGATCTACGCGTGGCGCGGCGCCGACATCGCCAACATCCTGGATTTCGAGCGCGACTACCCCGGCACCCGGGTCGTTCGGCTGGAGCAGAACTACCGCTCGACCCGGCGCATCCTGGCCGTCGCCTCCGGGCTCATCGCCCACAACCAGCAGCGCAAGGACAAGGGGCTGTGGACCGAGAACCCCGAGGGGGAGCCGGCGCGCGTCTACCGGGCCTGGGACGAGCACGAGGAGGCGGGCTTCGTCGCCCAGACCCTCCTCGCCCTGCGCGGCGAGGGAGTGCCGTGGGACGGCCTGGCCATCTTCTACCGCACCAACGCCCAGTCGCGCGTGCTGGAGGACGCGCTCCGGCGCGCGCGCATCCCGTACGTGATCGTCGGCGGCGTCCGGTTC
>DATLZL010000154.1:0-2734 GCA_035574035.1 Binatia bacterium
GCGGCCTCGACACGCTCCCGGGCCAGCTGGGGCCCGAGCGTGCGAGCGGCCAGCCCGAGCCCGACCGCCAGCGCCGCCAGTACCACGGCGAGCGCGCCGAGCAGCGCGAGGGCGCGACGTCGCGGGAACCTGATCGGCGACGAGGACGGGTCGGGCATCGGCGACGACGGGCTCGAAAGCCTCGACGGGCATCGTACACCGGTGTCGGACTCGAGGGCGGGAGTAGCCTGGGGGCATGGAGGGATCTGCGCAGGGCCCGGCGGCGATCCGGGACGTGCTGGAACGGGGACCGCAGGGCCGCCTCGCGGCGGCGCTGGCGGCCGTCCACCCGGCCGACATCGCCCGCCTGCTCGACGAGCTGCCGCTGGAGCACCAGGTCCAGATCATCCGGCTGCTCTCGCCGGACCGCGCCGGCGAGGTGCTCTCGGAGGTCAGCGACCAGACCCTGCTCGACCTGGTGCGCGCGCTGGGCGCCGGCGAGGTGTCCCGGATCCTCGAGCGCATGCCGCCCGACCACGCCGCCGAGGTGGTCGAGGAACTCTCGGAGGAAGAGGCGCGGGCGGTGCTCGGCCTCATGGGCGGCGCGCGGTCGGCCGAGGTGCGGGAGCTCCTGGAGCACCCTGAGGGCACCGCCGGCCGGCTCATGTCTCCGGGCGGGGTGACGGTTCCGGACAGGGCGACCGCGGCCCAGGCCATCGAGCAGATCCGGAAGTCGGCCCGCCAGGAGCGGGGCGTCGAGGTCTACGTCGTGGACGACGCTCAGCGCGTGGTGGGCGTGGTGCCGCTGCGCCGGCTGCTGCTGGCCGAGCCCGGCACTCCGGTGCGGACCCTCCAGGAGCCGCTGCTCGCCGCCGTGCGGCCGGAGACCGACGGCGAGGCGGTGGCCCGCCTGGTCGCGCGGTACGACCTGCTCGCGATCCCGGTCGTGGACGCCGACGGGCGCCTGCTCGGCACGATCAGCGTGGAGGACGTCCTCGACGTCCTGGACCAGGAGGCCTCCGAGGACATCTTCCGCCTGGCCGGCTCCGACGTCGAGGAGCTCGAGCGTCGCCCGCCGGCCCGCATCGCCCTGATGCGCCTGCCGTGGATCCTGGCCACCGTCGCCATCGAGCTCGGGGCCGGGGCCGTCATCCACGCCTACGACGCCACCCTGAGCCGTGTGATCCTGCTGGCCTCCTTCATGCCCGTGATCCAGGCCATCTCGGGCAACACCGGGCTCCAGTCGGTCGCGATGGTCGTCCGCGGCCTGGCCACCGGCCACGTGCGCCTGGAGCGGTGGTGGGAGCCGCTCCGGCGCCAGCTCGAGACCACGGCGATCATCGGCGCCGTGTGCGGCACGCTGGTGGGCCTGGTGGGGGCCCTCTGGCACGGCACCGCCGCCTTCGGCCTGGTCGTCGGGGTGTCCATGTTCCTGTCCGTCAACCTCTCCGGGCTGGCCGGCACCGGCATCCCCATGCTCTCCAAGCGCCTGGGGTTCGACCCCGCGATGACCGCCGGCCCGTTCGAGACCGCGCTCCAGGATCTCATCGGCGTCGCCATCTTCCTGTCGCTGGCCACCCTGCTCCTGCACCGGCTGGGGTGAGGGCGCCCGCCTCCGGCCGCGCACGGGCCGATGGCACCGGACGGGGCGGGCGGCGTATCATGCGGCCCGACGCTCGCGAGGACGACGCGTGACGACCCCCACGGACACGTGGAAGTTCCCCGTCATCACCGAGGAGGCGCTGGCGGCGCTGCGCGCCTTCGTGGGCCGGCCCGTCCGCCGGCCGGAGCCCCACATCGAGGTCGCGACCCGCGACGCCATCCGTCACTGGGCCCACGGCATCGGCGACCGCAACCCGTTCTGGGCCCGCCACCGGGTGGCGCCGCCCACCATCCTGTTCGCGATGGACCGCATCGTGTCCGGCTACGTGGGCGGCCTGCCGGGCATCCACGCCATGTACGGCGGGACGGACTTCCGCTGGCGCCGGCCCATCCGGGAGGGCGACCGCGTGGTGGGGGAGAGCATCCTGCTGGACCTGGTCGAGCGGCCCTCGGCCTTCGCCCGGCGGGCGATCCGGCAGACCTACCGGACCACGTTCCGCGACCAGGACGGCGCCGTGGTCTGCGAGGCCGACTCCTGGTGCTTCCGCACCGAGCGCGACACCGCGCGCGAGCGGGGGAAGTACGGGGCCGTCGAGCCCCACCGCTACAGCGCCGAGGAGATCGAGCGGATCCGGCTGGCCTACCGGCACGAGCCCCTCCGCGGGGCCACGCCGCGCTACTGGGAGGACGTGGCCGTCGGCGAGCCCCTGCCCGAGATCGTCAAGGGCCCGCTCACGGTGACGTCCGTGGTGGCGTTCCTGCAGGGGTGGGGGAGCCTCTACGTTCGGGCCCACGGCCTGGCCTTCGACCTGTTCGAGCGCCACCCGGCGCTCGGCATCCCCAACGCGTTCGGCGTCCCCGAGCCGCCCGAGCGCGTGCACTGGGACGATGCGCTGGCCCGGGCCGTTGGCGTGCCGGCGGCGTACGACTACGGGCCCGAGCGCGTCGCCTGGCTCGGCCACCTGGTCACCAACTGGATGGGCGACGCCGGCTTCCTGGCCCGCCTGCGGGTGGAAGTTCGCCGGCACAACCTGATCGGCGACACCACCTGGTGCCGGGGCCGCGTGACGGGCAAGGCGGTGGTGGACGGCCGGGCCGAGGTCACGCTGGAGCTCGCGGCGGTGAACCAGCGGGAGGAGACCACGGCCGTCGG
>DATLZL010000155.1:0-2164 GCA_035574035.1 Binatia bacterium
CGGCGAGGCCGAGCCGGCGGGCGGCGGCCAGGCTCCGCCGGGCGGCCGCCACCACCCGCGGCGCCTGGCCGATGTCCACCCCCGCCAGGTCGAGCAGGCCGCCCCGGCTCACGAAGGCGTTCTGCATGTCCACGACCACCAGGGCCGTGCGGGCGGGGTCGAGGTCCAGCGGTTCGGGTCGGGCATCGAGTCGCATGCGGCCTCCGGCGCGCGTCACCCGGCGGGCGGTGCCGAGACTATCGGCCAGCCGGCCGGGCCTGTCAACGGCCGATCGCGGCCCGGGCCGCTAGCCGGGGACGCCCTCCACCTGGAGGGCGTACAGCCGCCGGTAGAGGCCGTCGCGGGCCAGCAGCTCCTCGTGGCGGCCGACCTCGGCCACCCGGCCCTGGTGGATGACGACGATGCGGTCGGCGTGGCGGACGGTGGCCAGGCGGTGGGCGATGACGAGCACCGTGCGCCCCTTCATCAGGGCGGCCAGGGCCTGCTGGACGATGAACTCGCTCTCGGCGTCGAGGTCCGAGGTGGCCTCGTCCAGGATCAGGATGGGCGGGTTCTTGAGGAAGGCGCGGGCGATGGCCAGGCGCTGGCGCTGCCCGCCGGACAGGCGCACGCCGCGCTCGCCGACCAGCGTGTCGTAGCCCTGGGGGCAGGCCATGATGAAGTCGTGGGCGTGGGCCTGGCGGGCCGCCCGCACGATCTCCTCGAACGAGGCGTCGGGCCGGCCGTAGGCGATGTTGTAGCGGATCGAGTCGCTGAAGAGGAAGGTCTCCTGGGTGACCAGGCCGATCTGGGCCCGCAGCGAGGCCTGGGTGAGGTCGCGCACGTCGTGGCCGTCGACGAGGAGGCGCCCGGCGGTGACGTCGTGGAAGCGCGGCACCAGGTCCATCAGCGTGGACTTGCCGGCTCCGCTCATCCCCACGAACGCCACCACCTCGCCCTTGCGGATGGTCAGGGTGATGTCGCTCAGCACGTCCTCGTCGGCGCCCGGGTACCGGAAGCCGACGTGGTCGAACACGATCGAGTCGATGAAGGCCGGCAGCTCCACCGCGCCCGGGCGGTCGGCCACGGTGGCCGGCTGGTCGAGGATCTCGAACACGCGCTCGACCGAGGCGGTGGTCTGCTGGACGGTGTTCAGCGCCCGGGCCAGGCGGCGCACGGGCCCGTAGAGCATGATGACGGCCGCGGTGAAGGAGAAGAAGGTCCCCGGCGTCATCGCGCCCTCGATGACACGCCAGCCCCCGTAGACGAGCGCCAGCACGATGCCGAGGGCGCCGGCGATCTCCATCAGCGGCTCGGTGATCTCGTCGGTGCGGGCGTTCTGCACCGACAGCCGCAGGAGCCGGTCGTTGAGCGTCTCGAAGCGCTCCCGCTCGTGACGCTCGCGCCCGAAGGCCTTGACGATCTTGGTCCCGGCGAACACCTCGTGCAGGAGCACCGCCAGCTCGGCCACGCGCTCCTGGGCCCGGCGGTTGATCCGGTAGAGCCGCCGTCCGATGCGGCGGATGATCCAGGCGATGACGGGGAAGGCGACGAGGGCGCAGAGCGTGAGCACCCACTCGCGCACCACCATGACCGCGAGCAGGGCCGCGATGGTGCCCACCTGGCGGATGCCCATGACCAGCACGGTGGACGAGACGCGGGAGAGACGGCTGACGTCGGTCAGGATGCGGGCCATCAGGTCGGCCGAGTGGCGGGCGGTGAAGAAGGAGAGCGGCATCGCCTGCAGGTGCACGTACAGGTCGCGCCGCAGGCGGGCCACCACCCGCTCGCCCACCGCGGCCATGAGCGAGGACTGGCCGTACCGGGCGGCGCCCTTCACCACGTAGGCGGCCAGCAGGGCCAGCGGCACGAGCTTCAGCATCAGCAGGTCCCTGGCGATGAAGATCTCGTCCATGGCCGGCTTCACCAGCCAGGCGATGGCGCCCTCCATGGCCGCCACCACCAGCGCGAGCCCGGCTCCGAGCACGAGGGCGGGGACGTGCGGGCGGATGTAGGGCCCGAGGCGGCGGTAGGAGGCCAGCGCGGCGGCCGGCGGAGCGGGAGCACGCGCGTCACGTCTACCACCTCTACGTCGTCCGCGCCGCCGCCCGCGACGCGCTGGCCGGCTTCCTGGCCGAGCGCGGCATCCAGACCGGCATCCACTACCCGATCCCCGCCCACCGCC
>DATLZL010000156.1:0-3734 GCA_035574035.1 Binatia bacterium
GGCGGTGGGCGGGGATCGGGTAGTGGATGCCGGTCTGGATGCCGCGCTCGGCCAGGAAGCCGGCCAGCGCGTCGCGGGCGGCGGCGCGGACGACGTAGAGGTGGTAGACGTGACGCGCGTGCTCCCGCTCCGCCGGCCGCCCGAGCGGCAAGCCCTCCAGGCCCGCCGCGTACCGCGCGGCCAGCGCCCGGCGGTGCTCGTTCATGGCGTCGAGCCGCCGCAGGAGCACGCGCAGCGCCGCCGCCTGCACCTCGTTGAAGCGGAGGTTGAAGCCGACCTCGGCGTGGCGGTCCTTGCTCAGGCGCCCGTGGTCGCGCAGCCGCCGGCAGCGCTCGGCCAGGCCGTCGTCCGCCGTCAGCACCGCGCCCCCGTCGCCGAGCGCGGGCAGGTTCTTGGACGGGTAGAAGGACAAGGCCGCCGCCCGGCCGAAGGCGCCCACCCGTCGGCCGTCCCAGGCCGCTCCCTGGGCCTGGGCGCAGTCCTCCACCAGCCACAGGCCGTGGCGCGCGGCCAGGTCCTGCAGGGCCGGGAGGTCGGCCGGCTGGCCGTACAGGTGCACGGCGACGACCCCGACGGTGCGCGGGGTGAGGCGGGCCGCCGCCTCCTTGACGTCCAGCGTGTACCACTCGTCGACGTCCACGAACACCGGCGTGCCCCCGGCGGCGCAGATCGCCTCCACCGTCGGGAACGCCGTGTGCGCGGGGACGAGCACCTCGTCGCCGGGGGCCAGGCCGAGGGCGCGGAAGATGAGCCAGAGGGCGGCGGTGCCGCTGCTGGTGAGCACGGCGTGAGCCACGCCGGTGTGCGCGGCCAGCTCGGCCTCGAGCGCGCGGCACTCCGGACCCAGGATGTAGTGCCGGCTGTCGATGGCGGCCAGCACCGCCCGCTTGATCTCGTCGTCGACGGGGGGACGGGAGAGCGGGATCATCCCCGGCACGAGGGCGCCAGCCGCTGGTAGCGGCCGCGGTAGTAGAGCAGCGGCTCGCCGGAGCCGGTCCCGCCCGCCTCCACGCGGCCGACGAAGATCGTGTGATCGCCCTCGTCGTGGGCGGCCACGATGGTGCACTCCAGGTGGGCCAGCACGCCCTCCAGCAGCGGCAGACCCCGCGGCGAGGGGCGCCAGGCCACGCCCTCGAACTTGTCGAGGCCGGTGCCGGCGAAGCGCCGGGACAGCGCCTCGTGCTCGGCGCCCAGGATGTTGACGGCGAACCGGCCGCTCTCGCGCAGCGCCGGGTAGGTCTGGGCCTTGTGGTCCACGCAGATCAGCACGAGCGGCGGGTCGAGCGACAGCGAGCAGAAGGCGCTCACGGTCAGGCCGGCCGGACGGGTATCGGCGTCGGTGGTCGTGACGACGGTCACGCCGGTGGCGAAGTGGCCGAGCAGGCGGCGGAACTCGTCCGGACCGATCACCGCCCTGTTGTAACAGGTGGCCCGCGGGCCGGGCAAGTCGGCCGCGGGGCGGGCGCCGGTCGAGCCGGTGGGGTATAGTGAGCCCCGATGGTGACGGAAGGCGCCGTCCTCGAAGCCCTCCGCGCGATCAAGGATCCGGAGACCCAGCAGGACATCGTCACGCTGGGCCTCGTCCGCGACGTCGTCGTGCGGGATGGCACGGTCAGCCTCACGCTGGCCTTCACCGGCCAGTCGCCCCAGGCGCGCGCCACCATCCACGGCATGGCCACCCGCCTGCTCAACCGGCTGCCGGGCGTGTCGAAGGTCACCGTGCGGATGGGCGGCTCGGCGCCGCGCCAGGCGGCGCCCGCCGCCGCGGCCGCCCCGCCGCGGGCGCCGGACCTGATTCCGGAGGTCCGCCACACCGTGGCCGTCTCGTCGGGCAAGGGCGGCGTCGGCAAGTCGACGGTGGCGGTCAACCTGGCGGTCGCGCTCCGCCAGGGCGGCGCCCAGGTCGGCATCATCGACGCCGACGTGTACGGGCCGGACGTGCCCCTGATGCTGGGCAGTCGCGGCCGCCCGGGCATGTTCGAGAACCGCATCATCCCGGTCGAGGCCCACGGGCTCAAGATGATGTCGATCGGTCTGCTGGTGGGCGAGCGCGAGCCGCTGGTCTGGCGGGGGCCGATGATCCACTCGTTCATCCAGCAGATGCTGCGCGACGTCCTGTGGGGGGCGCTCGACTACCTGATCTTCGACATGCCGCCCGGCACCGGCGACGCCCAGCTCTCGCTCTCGCAGGTCATCCCGCTGTCGGGGGTGGTCATGGTCACCACGCCCCAGGACGTGGCCCTGCTCGACGTGCGGAAGGCGATCGGGATGTTCCAGCGTCTGAACGTGCCGATCCTGGGCGTGGTCGAGAACATGAGCGTGTTCGTGTGCCCGCACTGCGGCGAGCGCACGGCCATCTTCGGCGACGCCGGCGGCCACCGGATCGCCGAGGAGTACCGGGTGCCGCTGCTGGCCCGGCTGCCGCTCGACCCCGAGACGCGGGTCGGCGGCGACACCGGGGTTCCGATCGCGCTGCGCCGCCCCGATTCGGCGACGGCCGCCGCCTTCCGCGACCTGGCCGCCGCCGTGGGCCGTCGGCTCGAGGAGCTGGCGCCGCTGCGGTCGCTGCCGACCATCGGCTGAGGGCGGATGCCGGCGACCCCGCCTGGTTCCGGCCCGGCCGTCGTGCTGCCGATCTTCCCGCTGCCCGACGTCACCCTGTTCCCGCACACGTTCCTGCCCCTGCACGTGTTCGAGGCCCGCTACCGCGCGCTGGTGGCCGACGCGCTGGCGCGCGACCGGCGGCTGGCCGTGGCGCGGCTCGAGCCCGGCTACGAGCGCGACTACGAGGGCCGGCCGGCGGTACGGGCGATCGCCGGAGCGGGGGAGATCGTCAACTGGGAGCGCCTGCCGACCGGGCGTTACAACATCCTGGTCCGCGGCGAGCAGCGGGTCCGCATCGAGCGCGAGCTGCCGGCCGACACGCTCTACCGCCTGGTGCGGGCCGTCCCCGTCCCCGACGAGCCGCCGTCCGGCGACGTCGGCCGGCTGGTCCGGCGCATCCGCGCCGCCTGCGGGCGCCTGCTCGACGCGCTCGAGCGCCCGCGCGACCTGCTCGACACCGCCCTGGGCGCCGGCGAGCCGCCGGCCGTCATCGCCGACCGGGCGGCCTCGGGCTTCATCCCCGACCCCGACCTGCGCCAGAGCCTGCTCGAGACGCCCTCGGTCCAGCGGCGGCTGGAGCGGGTGTGCGCGGCCCTGGAGGCGCTGGTGGACGAGGTGGCATGAGGCGCTGGGGGCTGGTGCTCGCGCTCGCCCTGCTGCTGGCCGGCGAGGTGGAGGCCCGGCCGTGGGCCTGGCTCGGCGTGCGGATCCGCGACCTCACCGAGCAGGAGATGGAGGAGATCGCCGCCCGCCACGGGATCCGCGAGGGCTTCGGCGTGGTTATCGTCGATGTCCTGGAGGGTTCGCCGGCCTCACGCGCGGGGCTCCGGAACGGGGACATCGTCGTGGCGGTCGAGGAGCGGCCGGTCACCGAGACGCGCGTGCTGCAGCGCCTGATCGCCGGTGCGCCGGTCGAGGCGCCCACGCGCGTCACGGTGCTGCGCCGGGAGGGGCGCCGCCACCTGCAGGTGCGCCTGGCGGCCATGCCGCGCGACGTCATGGCCGACCGGGTGGCGGCCGAGTTCGGCTTCACGCTCCGCGACGGGCTGGCGCTCGGAGAGCCGCCGGGCGGCGCCGGACCGCCGGGGACCCCGGCGGTGGCGGTGGTGCTGCGGGGCGGGCCGGCCGAC
>DATLZL010000157.1:0-4818 GCA_035574035.1 Binatia bacterium
AAGGGTCATGACGCTGCGCCGCATCCGCGCCGTCTACATGCGCGGCGGCACCAGCCGCGCGCTCTTCTTCCACGCCGAGGACCTGCCCGCCTCGCGGCCGGCCCGCGACCGCATCCTGGCCGCCGCGCTCGGCAGCCCCGACCCCTATGGGCGCCAGCTGGACGGGCTGGGCGGCGGCATCTCGTCACTCTCCAAGGCGTGCATCATCGCGCCGGCCACGCACCCCGAGGCCGACGTGGACTACACGTTCGCCCAGGTGGACGTCCGGACCGGGCTGGTGGACTACGCCGGCAACTGCGGCAACTGCTCGGCGGCCGTGGGGCCGTTCGCCATCGACGAGAAGCTCGTCGCCCTGCCCGCCGGGGACCTGGGCGAGGCCGTGGTCCGCATCCACAACACGAACACCCGCAAGCTGATCGTCGCCCACGTCCCGGTCAAGGACGGTCGGGCCGCCGTCGAGGGCGACTTCGAGCTGCCCGGCGTCCCCGGCCGCGGCGCGCGGATCGCGCTCGACTTCCTGGACCCGGGCGGCGCCGTCACCGGCCGGTTGCTGCCGACCGGCCGGCCGCGCGACCTCGTGGCCGGAGTGGAAGCCTCGCTGGTGGATGCGACCAACCCCATGGTCTTCGTCCGCGCCGCCGACCTCGGCCTGCGCGGCTCCGAGCTGCCGGAGGTGGTGGACGCGGACCTCACGCTGGCCGAGCGCCTGGAAGGCATCCGGACCGAGGCCGCGCGCCTCATGGGCGTGCCCTCCGGACCCGCGGTGCCGAAGGTCGCCTTCGTGGCCGGGCCCGAGCCGTTCGCCGCCCTCGACGGCAGGGCTCACGCGGCCGAGGACCACGACATCCAGGCGCGGGTGATCTCCATGGGGCGCTGCCACCGCGCGTTCGCGCTGACCGCGGCGATGTGCCTGGCGGTGGCGGCGCAGATCGAGGGGACGGTCGTCCAGGAGTGCCTGCGCGCTCCGGCCGCCGGCCCGGTGCGGCTCGGTCACCCCTCAGGCGTGTTGCCGGTCGCCGCCCGGGTGGAGCGCCGCGACGGTCGGCCCCACGCCGAGCAGGTCACCGTCTACCGGACGGCCCGCCGCTTGATGGAAGGCTTCGTCCTCGTTCCGTGAGCCGCCTCTACCTGGTGGGTGACGGCGAGACCATCGCCCGCCGGCGGGCGACGGCGCCGGCCGGGACGGTCATCGAAGCGTGGCCCGATCTCTACACGCGGGGGCTTTACTGGCTGGGCGAGGAGTCCCGGCGCCTGCTCGACGTCGAGGGCGAGCCCGTGGTCGAGCACCTGAGCCTGCCGGCCGACGCCGTGGCCGTCTACTACGGGCCGCGTCTCACCGACCTCGACTCGCTGCCTCCGGAGGACTCGCTCAAGGCGCGCGTGCTGTCGGCGCACGGCATCGCGGCCGCCTGGATCACCCTCGATCGCTTCGGCCAGCGGGTGTCGCACACGCCGGCCTCGCCCACCGATCCGGTCTTCCATCTGCGCCGGCGCGGCGGCGGCGCGGGCCACCTGTGGCGGCTCTTCCGCACCCGGCCCGAGGCGGTGATCTTCATGGACGAGACCTACGGGGAGGACCCCGAGGCCCGCGAGTGGGCGGAATCGCTGGCCGCCGAGGACTTCGACGACCTCCTCCGCCGGCACCGGGCGCCGTGATCGAGCTCCACCCCGAGCCGCCGCTCGCGCGCCTCTACCTCAACCGGCCCCAAGCGCTCAACGCCCTCAGCACCGAGCTGACCGCCGCGCTGGAGGAGGCGGTGGAGCGCATCGCCGCCATGGAGGACGTCACGGTCGTGCTCGTGGGCGGGCGCGGCCGGGCCTTCTGCGCCGGCAACGACCTCGCCGAGATGGAACGGCTGGAGGCCGCCGAGGCCGAGGCGCTGGCCCGGCGTCAGGCCGCCCTGATGGCGCGCTTCGCGTCGCTGCCGCAGGTCACGCTGGCCGTCATCGACGGCCACGCCCTGGGCGGCGGCCTCATGCTCGCCCTCGCCCAGGACCTTCGCCTGGCGTCCGACCGGGCCCGTCTCGGCCTGCCGGAGGTGACGCTCGGCTTCAACCCGGCCTACGGCATCGCGCGCCTGCTCGACGTGGCCGGCGGCGGCCACGCGCGCGACCTCCTGCTGACCGGCCGCATCGTGCACGCCGCCGAGGCGCTCCGCATGGGGCTCGTCAACCGCGTCGTGGCGGCGCCGACGCTGGAGGCGTCGGCCGACCGCTGGGCGCGCGAGATCGCGGCCGCCCCCCGCGCCGGACTGGAGGCGACCAAGCGGATCGTGCGCGCTCTGCGTCCGGCCGGCCGCGACGGGGAGCCGGAGGCCTACGGGGCGGCGCTCCGCACGAGCGAGGAGGCGCGCGCCCGCATCCGGGCCTTCGTCAGCCGGAAGCGGGCGCGCTGAGCGCGGCGCTCAGGCGGGCGGCTGAGCGCGGTCGTCCCACTGGGCGATGACCGCGTAGAGGTCCGGGGCGCCGTCGAGCTGCCCGATGATCCACGGGTCCACCTGCTTCTCGGCGAAGTAGGTCGGCGTGACGACGGCGAAGGTCGTGAACAGCCCGCTCTTGACCGCGTCGTCGTACTTCAGGAGCGCCTCGTCGGGGATGTAGCCCTGGTACGTCTCGATCGGCTCGAAGACGGCCCGGCGCACGAACCCCAGGCGCTGCGGCAGCGTTTCGGCCACCTTCCGCGCCACTTCCTCACGGCTGTAGAGCCGCCCGTAGGTCAGACGGGCCAGCTCCAGGCGTTCGCGCAGGCGCTGGCCGGGTAGACGGTGCCGGATCTCTCGGACGCGGGTGGCGAGGTCGGTCTCGGACTGTGAGGTCGTCGTGTTGACAGCCATAGCCTTCCTCCTACGCCTGACGGCGTGTCCTCACCGGTCAGCAAGAGCGAGGCCATCAGCGTCGGTGGCGCGCGCGCCGGACGAAGCAACCCGGCCGAAGTGTACGCCCGGGGTCGAGCGTGGGCCAGTGGCCCCCGGCCGCCCGGCCCCCGGGGCGCCTTCCTCCGGGCCTTCGCGGGTCACGGGCGGGCGGGCCGCGACGCCGTTGACACGCCGCCGGAGGCTGTGCGACTGTCTCCGGCGCTCGCCCGGGAAGTTGCGAGCCCGAGGTTGCTGGTGAAGGGCGTATCGAGCTCTCCGGTCGCACCCGGCGGCAGTGGTGCCCCGCCCCGGGCCGCCGCGCGCCGCCCCGCCAGTCCGTCACGACCGCATCCGTCCGACCACCGAGGAGGACAGCCGTGAGAAGAGTCGTCGCATCCAGCGTCGCCGCACTGGCCCTGCTGTGGGCGTCCGCCGGATCGGCCGGCGCCGCCGACATGGGGCTGATCACCGGGAGCGAGAAGGGGACCTACTACCAGTTCGGGCTGGACCTGCAGCGGCTGGTGCGGAGCGCCGGCATCAACCTCACCGTCCACCCCTCCCGCGGGTCCATCGAGAACATCTACGCCGTCTACCAGCGCCCCGGGATCCAGATGGGGATCGTTCAGTCCGACGTCCTGGCCTTCGTCTCCCGCCTTCAGACCGACCCCGTGCTGACGCGGATCGCCCGCAAGACCAAGCTCGTCGTGCCGCTCTACAACGAGGAGGTGCACGTCCTGGCCCGGCAGGGGCTGGTGGACTTCGACGACCTGGCCGGCCGCCGGGTGGCCATCGGTCGCGAGGGCAGCGGCACGTACCTGACCGCCCGGCTGCTGTTCAAGCTGGCCGAGATCACGCCGTCCGAGGCGGTGCTGATCGACACCGGCGAGGCGCTGGCCGAGCTCAAGGCCGGGCGGATCGACGCGATGTTCTACGTGGCCGGCTATCCGGTGAAGCTCTTCCGCGAGGACGTCAGCGCCGCCGACAACCTCGTGCTGCTCCCCATCACCAACAAGAGCATCACCGAGTTCTACCCGCGGGTCGAGATCCCGGCCGGCGTCTATGCCTGGCAGACCGCCCCCGTCAGCACCGTCGCCGTGAAGGCGGTGCTGGTGTCGTTCGACTATCGCCGGCGGGACTGTGACAACGTCGGCCGCTTCGCCCAGGTTCTGGTCTCCCGCCTGGACTGGCTGGTGAAGAACGGCCATCCCAAGTGGCAGAGCGTGGACGTGGACTACCCGCTCAAGGGCTGGGAGCAGTACGACTGCGTGCGCAAGTACCTCGGCAAGACGGCCGTCCCGGCCGGCACCCCGCCCGCCGCCGCCCGCCGTCCGGCGAATCCGGTGTTCGAGGCCATCAAGGGCATCCTCGACGAGCCATGACCGCGCGGTCGCGGCGGCTGGCGCTCGGCGGCGGCGGGGTCCTCGCCCTGGCCGTCGTCCTGGCCGCCGTTGCCTGGCTGGGGCGCTCCGTCCGTGACCCGGCGCCGGGCACGGGGCCCTCGCCGCCGGTGCCCGGCGGGCTGCGGCACCTGGAGGCGACCGTGAAGGAGATCGGCCCGGGCCGTGACCGGGTCGCCCTGGCCCATGGGCTCCTGGGGCTCGACGTGACGCACGTGCGGGTCGACCGGCAGACGGCCATCACCGTGGGTGACAAGGAGGGTGGCATCGGTGACCTCCGGGATGGCCGGCGCGTACGCGTGACCTACCAGCTCGGGCCCCAGGGCGCCGTCGCCCGGTCGATCGACGTCCTTCTCCCGGAAAGCGCGGGTTCGCCGCATGCGCGACCAGGGCCACCGCCGCTGCTTCCGGCCGACCCCGCCTCCGGCCCCCGTGAGGCCAGCGGGATCGCGCCACCGGCCGCTGCCCGGAGCGCGGCACCCCCCGCTTCCGAGCTCCGCGGGCCGGGTGGCGCCGGGCCGGGTGACGCCCCGCGGTCTGGGGACGCGGCGACACCGTCCCGACCT
>DATLZL010000158.1:0-6145 GCA_035574035.1 Binatia bacterium
CGCGGTGGGCCGGCCGGGCGCGGGCCGCCGGGCCCGTCGGCCTCGTCGCCCTGGCGGCCACCGTGCCCCTCTGGCTGACCGATCCCTACGTGCTCCACGTCCTCATCATGGCCGGCATCTTCGCGGTCCTGGCCCACAGCCTCAACCTGCTGCTCGGGTACACCGGGCTCCTGTCGCTCGGCCACGCCGGCTTCTTCGGCATCGGCGCCTACACCTCGGCGCTGCTGGCCCTGCGCCTGGAGCTGTCCTTCTGGGTGGGGCTGCCGGCGGCGGCGGTGGCGGCCGGTCTGGCCGGCTGGGCCATCGGCCGGCTGGCGCTGCGGCTGCGCGGTGCCTACTTCGTGCTGGTCACGATCTCGTTCGCGGGGGTCGTCTCCCTGGTGAGCGTCAACTGGATGGAGCTGACGAACGGGCCGCTCGGCCTCCCCGGCGTGCCGGCGCCGGAGCTGGGGCCGTGGTCGCTGCGGACGAAGGCCGCGTACTACGAGCTGGTCCTGGCCGCGGTGGCCCTCACGCACCTGGTCTGCGCGCGGCTGGTCCGCTCGCGCATCGGGCGCGCGCTGATCGCCATCCGCGAGAACGAGCCGCTGGCCGAATCGGTCGGCGTCGCCCCCACCCACTACCTGGTGCTGGCCACCGTCGTCAGCGCCACGCTGGCCGGCGCGGCCGGCAGCCTCTACGCGCACTACACGCGCTTCGTCAGCCCGGAGGTCTTCCTGTTCACGTACACGGTGACGATGGTCATCATGGTGGTCGCCGGGGGCAAGGGCACGCTGAGCGGCCCCCTGGTCGGCGCCGTGCTCTTCACCGCTCTGCCGGAAGCGCTCCGCGCCGCCGCCTCGTGGCAGTGGCAGATGCTCGCCTACGGCGTGATCCTCGTCCTGGTCGTGTTCTTCCTGCCCCGCGGGATCGTCCCGACCCTGGCCCGGCGTGCTCAGCGTCCGTGACCTGGCCGTGCGGTTCGGCGGCGTCACCGCCCTGGCCGGCGTGTCGTTCGACGTCCGACCCGGCAGCATCACCAGCCTGATCGGCCCCAACGGCGCCGGCAAGACGACGGCCTTCAACGCGATCACCGGTTACCTGCGCCCGGCCCGGGGCCGCGTCACCTGGAACGGCGCCCCCCTGACCGGCCTGCCGCCCTCGGCCATCGCCCGCCGCGGCGTGGTGCGGACCTTCCAGCGCACGAGCGTCTTTCCGGCCCTGTCGGTCCTCGACAACGTCCTGACCGGCATGCACCTGCGCGGCTCGGCCGGGCTCTGGCCGATCCTGGCCGGACTCCGCCGCGTCCGGGAGGAGGAGGCGGCGCTCCTGGCCGCCGCCGAGGAGATCGTGGCCTTCGTCGGCCTCGGGCACCGGCGGCGGGAAGTGGCCGGCGCCCTGCCCTACGGCGAGCAGCGCCTGGTCGAGCTGGCCGTCGCGCTGGCCGCCCGGCCCGCCATCCTGCTGCTGGACGAGCCGGCCGCCGGCATGACCGGCGCCGAGAAGGAGGTCGTGGGCGGCCTGATCCGCCGCATCCGCGAGCAGGGGGTGACGGTCCTGCTGGTCGAGCACGACATGCGCGTGGTCATGGGGCTCTCGGACACGGTCATCGTGCTCCACCACGGGGCCGTCATCGCCGAGGGTCCGCCCGGCGCCGTGCAGTCCCACCCCGAGGTCATCCGGGCCTACCTCGGCGCCGGGGCCGCTGGAGGCGCCGTTGCTCCGGCTTGAAGGCGTCCAGGCGGCGTACGGGCCGGTCGTCGCCCTGCGCGGCATCGACCTCGAGGTGAAGCCGGGCGAGCTGGTGTGCCTGATCGGGGCCAATGGTGCCGGCAAGACGTCCACGCTGCGGGCGATCTCGGGGCTACTGCGCCCGCGGGCCGGACGCATCCTCTTCGAGGGGCGACCCATTCACGGCTTGGAGCCGGCGGAAATCCTCATGCGCGGCGTCGCGCACTGCCCGGAGGGCCGGCGAGTCTTCCCCTACCTGACCGTGGAGGAGAACCTGGCCATGGGCGCCTACGTCCGGCGCGACCGCCGCGCCGTCGCCGCCGACCTCGAGCGCGTGTGCGCGCACTTCCCGATCCTCGGCGAGCGCCGGCGGCAGATGGCGGGCACGCTCTCCGGCGGCGAGCAGCAGATGCTCGCCATCGGCCGGGCACTGATGTCCCGCCCCCGGCTGATCCTCTTCGACGAGCCCTCGCTCGGTCTGGCGCCGGCGGTGGTCGAGGCGACCTTCGCCATCATCGCCGGGATCCGGGCCGAGGGCACGACCGTGCTCATGGTGGAGCAGAACGCCTATCTCGCCCTGCGGATGGCCGACCGCGCCTACGTCATGGAGACTGGCAGCGTCGTGCTGGAAGGACGGGCGGGGGACCTGCTGTCCGACGAGAAGGTGCGGCGCGCCTATTTGGGCGGCTGAGCAAATCTCCCCCCTCCGGCCGGCTCCCCGGGGAGAACCTCCCAGGGGCCCCCGACGCCGTGTAACGGAAGGCCTGGTATTTGAAAAATTTTCACTGTGGCACCCCCCTTGCTGAGTCGGTCGTACCACGCAGCCTCAGACCGAGGCGAGGAGGCGGGTATGAAGCGACTCGAAGAGATCAGTCTCCACCAGGCACTCGTCCACGCCGCCGACGGCGCCCTGGCCGCCGGCCCCGACCGTCGCATCCTGTTCTGGAATCGAGCCGCCGAGCGGCTGCTCGGCTACAGCCCGGCCGAGGTGATCGGCCGCACGTGCTGCGAGGTGCTGGAGCGCAGCCCGCAGTGCCAGCTCAAGGCCGCCCGCGAGGCGGGCGCCGAGGGCGGGGCGTTCGAGATGACGGCGCGCACCCGACGCGGCGAGGCGGTGCAGCTCAGCGTGAGCACCCTCGTCGTGCCGCCGCGCAACGGGGAGGGTCCGGTCACCGTCCACCTCTTCCGGGAGGCTCGCAAGAGCGCCCCGGCGGTCGCCGCCGAGACCGACGCCCTGGCCGGCACCCTGACCCGTCGCGAGATCGAGGTGCTCCGGCTCCTGGCCGAGGGCTGCAACACGCGGGCCGCGGCACAGCGGCTGGGGGTCAGCCCGGCGACGGTGCGCAACCACGTCCAGAACCTACTCGGAAAGCTGGGCGTCCACAGCCGGCTGCAGGCGGTGGCCTACGCCAACCGCCGGGGACTCCTGACCCACGCGGGTTGACGTGCCGGACGTCGCTCCGGACACGACACGGCTGTTCGAGACGCTCGCCCGTCTGGCCCGGGTCGTCTCCTCCACGCTCGACCCGGACGAGGTGCTGCGGACGATCGTCAACGGCGTGCTGGACCTGGCGCCGGCGGTCGTGGCGCGCATCTGGGTGATCGAGGGCGAGACGGTCCGGCTGGGCGCCGAGGCCGGCACCCGGGTCACCGACCGCACCGACCGTCAGGTCTTCGCGCTGGGTGAGGGCCTGGCCGGTGTGACCGCGCTGGCGAGCGAGCCCGTCTACATCGACGATGTCGCGGCCGACCCTCGGGTCGTCAACCGGGAGTGGATGCGGCAGGAAGGCTTCGTGTCGTTCGTGGGCCTGCCCCTCGCCGCGGGCGGCCGGCGCGTCGGCGTGCTCTCGCTCTTCGCCCGACGGCGGCGGCGATTCTCGCCCCAGGAGATCGGGATCTTCCGCGCCTTCGGGGACCAGGCGGCCATCGCCATCCAGAACGCCCGCCTCCACACGCACGTGCAGGGCCGCGCCCGCCGGCTGGCGGCCCTCACCCGCCTCAACCGGCTGATCTCCGAGACCCTCGACCCCGACGCGATTTTGCACGAGATCGCCCGGGCCGCAGCCGAACTGATGCCGGCGCCGCTCGCGCTCTTCTGGCGGGCCGACGCGGACGCGCGCCGGCTGGAGCTCGTCGCCACCACCGATGAGGCGGTCACGGCCGACTTCCCGTTCCGGGAGGTGGCCGTGGACCAGGGGATCATCGGCTGGATCGCGACCCATCGCCGGCCGGTGAATGTCCCGGACGTTTCCGGGGACCCGCGCTTCGTGGCCGGGGCCTGGTGGAAGCGCCACGGCCTGCGGAGCTTCTACGGGCTGCCCGTGGTCGATGGGAACGAGCTGGTGGCCGTGCTGGCCATCAACGGGCATGAGCCGTTCCACGTCGAGGCCGACGACGAACGCCTGCTAGAGAGCTTCGCGGCCCAGGCCGCGGTGGCGCTCCGCAACGCGCGGGTCTACGCCGAGAGTGAGCGGCGCCGCCGGGAGGCGGAGGCGCTGCTCACCGTGACCCGGCAGGCGGCCACCACGCTGGACCAAACGGAAGTCCTGCGCCGGCTCGCCCGCGAGGTCGCCCGCGTCCTACGCGCCGACATGGTCGGGGCCTACCTGCTCGCCCCGGACGGCCAGGACCTCGTCCCCGCCGCCGGCTATCGGGTGCCCGAGGCGCTCCGCCGGAGCTTCCGCACCCACCGGATCCGACTGCACGGGCATCGCTTCCTCGAGGAGGCCTGGGAGCACCGCACGCCGGTGTGGACCGCCGACGCCGCCGCCGACGCTCGCGTCGACCCCGACATGGTCGGTCGCTGGCCGCACCGCTCGCTGGCCTTCGCGCCCATCGCCGTCAAGGGCAAGGTCGTCGGTGGGTTCTTCGCCCTCTGGTGGCGCACCGCCCGATCGCTCCAGGACGACGAATTGCGGCTGATGCAGGGCATCGCCGACCAGGCCGGGCTCTCGCTGGAGAACGCGCGCCTGTACTCCGAGGCCACCGCCCGCCAGCGCGCCGCCGAGGAGCTGGCCCGGCTGACGAGGGCGCTGACCGAGACGCTCGATTCCCGGGCCATCGCCGACCGGATCGTGCAGAGCGTGCTGTCGCTGCTGGGTGGAGAGTTCGCCGCCCTGAGGCTGCTGACCGAGGACGGCTCGCTGCTGAGCCTGGCGGTGGCGGGTCCGGCCGTCTCCGTCCTGCCCGAGGGCCACGTCTTCCCCGCGGGCGTCGGTCTGGCCGGGCGAGTGGTGCGGGAGGGTCGGGCGTTGGCGTCCACCGACATCCTGGAAGATCCGACGGTCGAGCTGACGCCCGAGTGGCGGCGCCGGCTGGCACGGCTCGGGCCCCAGGCGGTCGCCGCCGCGCCGCTCCGACTCAAGGGGACGCTGGTCGGGGTCCTCTCGCTGACCGACCGGGGCGGCCGCGTCTTCTCCGATGCCGAGATGGCGCTGCTGCAGACGTTCGCCGACCACGGCGCCGCCGCCCTGCAGAACGCCCGGCTCTACGCCGAGAGCGAGCGGCGGCGCCGCGCGGCCGAGGCGGTCCTCGAGGCCGCCCAGGCCATGACCTCCACCCTGGACCTCCCGCGCGTGTTGGAGGCCGTCACCCGCCGTACCGCCCAGGCTCTGGCCGCCGACCGGTGCTCCATCTGGTTGCTGAGTGACGGCGTGCTGACTCCCCTGATGTCGCAGTTCGCCGACGGCCATACCGAGCCCGATCTCTGGAAGCGGTTCACGGCGCTCGGACCGCGACCGCTGCAGCATGGCTCCATCTACGCGGAAGCGATCCGGACCCGCCGTCCGGTGGTGATCGAGGACACCTCGCGGGCCGACGTCCCCGCCGAGTGGCGGGAGCTCTTCCGCATCGGCTCGGCGCTGGTGGTCCCGGTCTTCCACCAGGATCGGCTCGTCGGCGTCATGACCGTCGACCGTCGCGTGGTCTCGACCTGGTCGGCCGAGCACCAGGAGCTGGCCCAGGCGATCGCCGCCCAGACCGCTTTGGCCGTCGAGAACGCCCGGCTGTTCGCCGAGCACCGCCAGAGCGCCGAGGTGGCGACCGCGCTGCTCCAGCTCTCGCAGTCCCTCGAGGGCTCGCACCGGCTCGGAGACGTGCTCGACTGCGTAGCCGGGTTCACCCGGGACGCGCTGGAAGTAGAGCGCTGCGCGGTCTTCCTGATGGACGCCGACACCGGGCGCCTCGTCCCGGCCGCGGCGGCGGGGGCCTCGGCGGCGGACCGGCTCGCGGTGGCCCAAGCCGGGCGCCTGACGGTACCGCCCCGCCTCGCGGAAGCGCTGCGAAACCCGGAGCCGCTGGTGGTCGACGCCCGGACGGACCTCGACCTTCCGGTCGGGCTCGCCGATCGGCTGGACCTGCACACCGTGCTGCTGATCCCGATCGCCAGCGGCGGGCGCCCGATCGGCCTGGTCGCCGCTGATGCCCCGGAGACGGG
>DATLZL010000159.1:0-12544 GCA_035574035.1 Binatia bacterium
CGGGCCCTCACCCCGCCCCGGACGTGGCAGGCCGCTGGGATCACCGCCGACCTCCGGTCGCTCAGCACGGCCGCCGACCGGCCGCCCGGGTCGGCGCACGTGACCTTCACCCTGGCTGGCGCGCCGGTCGAGGTCACCGCCGAGGGGATCCGGCTGCGCCCGCCCCAGGGCCGGGCGCGGATCGTCCTGGCCGGGCTGGACGTGAGCCAGGCCGCCCCGTACCTGCGCGACGCGGCCGTGCGTCCCCTCTCCGGGCGCTTCGGCGGGACCTGGTATCTCCAGTACGGCACGGCCGGATTCGAGGGGGGTGGACAGGCGACCCTAGTGTCGCTCGCCCTGGGCCGGGGCGAGGGCGAGGCGCCCGTCGTGACCGTGCCGGCCCTGACGATGGTCTCCCGCCACGTGACCTATCGGGACGGAGTCCTGACGCTCGGGCGCTTCGAGGTGTCGGGCGAGCCCACGATCCTCGCCCGGGCGGTAGGCGAACCTCGCCGGTCGACGCTTCGCAACTTCCGCGTCGTGCTGGCCGAGCTCTCGTACCCTCCGCGCAGTCCGGGGCGCCTCACCGTCACCGGAGACCTCCCGGCCGGCGGCCGCCTGACGGCGGAGGGCCCGGTCCGCCTGAAGCCGGTCGGCGCCGACCTCCTCGTCCGCCTTTCCTCCGTTGACCTGGGCCTGGTGGTGCCTTACCTGCCGCCGCAGACGCCGGTGACGATCGAACGGGGCACGCTCGCTGCCTCGCTCCAGGTCCGCTACCGTCCCGACCGCCCGGCGCGCGTGGACGGGGACGTGGCCCTGCGCGACTTCGCGCTCCGGCGTCGCGGCCAGAGCGAGCCCTTCGTGACCCATCCCGAGCTGCGGTTCACCATCACCGGGCTGGAGGTCGCGGCCGACAGGCTGACGCTCGAAGCGCTGACGATGGCCGGGTCACCGACCCTCGTGGACGCCAGCGTCAAGCCGCCACAGCGCTTCCACGTCCCGGCCCTGTCCCTCACGGTGCAGCATGCCTCGTGGCCGTCACGGGGACCGGCCACCGTCCGAGGTGAGGCGCGGCTGGCCCGGGGCCGGGCGAGGCTTCAGGGTCACGTGGACCCCTCCACGCTGGCGGTCGATGTTCGTCTCGTCACCTCCGGGGTGGACCTCACCCCGCTATCGGGCTATCTGCCGCCCGGCGCCGAGGCGAGGCTGGGCCGCGGCCGCCTCGACGCGAGCCTCCGCCTCCGGCACGACCGGCGCTCGGGCGTGGTGCTCAGCGGGGACGGCGTGGTCGGCGACCTGGTGCTGACCGGGGCCGGATCGCTGCGGGTCGAGGACCCTGGGGTGGCGTTCCGGCTGCAGGACGTCCGGTTCCGCCAGGGGCGCCTCGCCGCCGTCGCGCTCACCGCCCACGGCGCGCCCGCCCTCGTCGTGGACCAGTCCGCCGGGGTCGAGCATCGGCTCGACGTCCCGCGGCTCGGCATCGAGCTCCAGGACGTGAGCTGGCCGCCGGAGCGCCCCGCCCGCTTCCGGATCGCAGCCGACCTTCCCGGTCGGGGCCGCCTCACGGGCGACGGCTCGGTGGACCTCGGACGCTCCGCTTTGACCGGCAGCATCGAGATCGCCGACGCAGAACTGGCGCCGTACCAGCCCTTCGTGCCGATCTCGGCCCCGCTCCGCGGCCGCCTGGACGGCCGACTCGCCCTCCGGGCCGAGCTCGGGGCCGCGACCCGCGGCGTGCACGCGACGGGGAACCTGACGGCTCAGGGGGTCGTCCTCGGGGACCCGGAGCGCCCGCCCGTCGCGGTGCAAGCCATCGAGATCGCCGGCCTCGAGGCCCGGTGGCCGGAGCGCGTGGAGGCCGAGCAACTCGTGATCACCGCCCCGAAGGTCTTCATCGAGCGCGAGGCCGACGGCGACTTTCCGTTGCTTGCCGCGCTGCGACCGCCGGCGGTCGAGGACGGCGGCGTTCCGCCGTCAGCGAGTCCCGGACCGGCGGCCGGGTCGGTCGGCGCGCCGGCCGGTCCGGCGTTCGCGGTCCGGGAAGTGCGGCTCGAGGACGGCGACCTCCGCTTCCTGGACCGGACGACCCGGCCGTTCTACTCGGAGGAGCTCCGGCGGCTCAACCTGACAATGACCGGTCTGGACAGCGGGGCCGGTCGCGCGAACCTGGCGGTCCAGGGCGTCATCGGAACCGACGCCGCCTTCGAGCTGCGCGGAGTGGTTGCGCCGTTCGGCCGGCCGTTCTTTCTGGAGGTAGAGGGCGAGCTCCGGCGCTTCGCCGTGCCGCGCACCAACCCCTACCTGGCGCGGTTCCTCGACTGGATCGCGCGCAGCGGTGAGCTCACCACGCGCCTGCACTACCGCGTCGTCGGCGAGGAGCTCCAGGGAACCAACGAGATCCTGGTCGAGCGGCTGCGGGTCGAGCGGCCACCGGGCGAGGTGGGCCGCGCCCTCGGCCTGCCGCTGGCCCTCATCGTGTCGCTGCTCAAGAACCCGCGCGGCGACATCCATCTCACCGTGCCGGTCGAAGGCCAGATCGGCTCGCCGCGCTTCAGCTTCGGCGACGCCATCGCCACCGCCCTGCGCAACGTCGTCACGGGCCTGGTGGCCGGCCCTCTTCGGGCCATCGGCCGCGTGTTCACCGGGCGCGAGGGCGTGCCCGCCGATGTCGAGATCGAGCCGGCGACCTTCGAGGCCGGCAGTGCGGCGCTCACGCCCGAGGCGGCCCGGCACCTGCAACGGGTAGCCGACGTCCTGCGCTCCTCGCCGTTCGTCCGGCTGTCGTTCCGGGTGGCGGTGACGGAGGCCGACCGCCTGGCCCTGGCGCGCCAGGCGGTGGTCGGCGCCGTCCAGCAGGCACAGCGCGAGGAGGGTCTGGCCGACTTCGCGGCCGCTGCTCGCCGGGTGTTCGCGCTCCGGGCTCCCGGCCGACCGGTGCCCGAGCGAACCGAAGCCATCATCGAGGCCCTGGCCGCCGAGGCGACCGTCCCGGACAGCACGGTGGGCGACCTCGCCGCGCGGAGGGAGGACGCGGTGCGAGGCTTCCTCATCGAGGAAGCCGGCCTCGAGCCCGAGCGGCTCGTGAGCCTCGCGCCGACCACGGCCGCCGCCGGGACGCCGCGGGTGGAGTTCGAGCTGATGCCGGCCGGCTGATCAGGGTGGTGCGCCTGGGAGGAGTCGAACCTCCGACCCTGGGATTAGAAGTCCCACGCTCTGTCCAGCTGAGCTACAGGCGCCCGCCCTTTTACAATACACTGGCCCGCTGGCCGCCCCGGCAGGGCGGACACGGGCCGGTGATCGTTCCGCAGAGAGCGGTGGGCTCTACCGCCGGGCCGTCCTCATCCCCCGCCACGCGGTGAAGCTGGCCACCCCCAGTCCCAGGAGCACGAGGGTCCCCGGCGCCGGCACCCGCTCGGTCGGGATGGTGACCGGCGGGGGAGGCGGTGCGCCTGTCGGCGAGCCGCCGAGGCTGAACAGGACCGAGGCGAACGTGGCGTCGGGATCCACGTCAAAGGCGATGGCGGAGGTGATGTCCTCCGGTCCGAACGCGGGCGCACCGGGGAACCGCGCGTCTGAGATCGGCGTCAGATCGCCCGTATCGACCACACCGGCGATGCTGTACGTGGCGCCCGACCCCGTGATCGCGCTCCGCAGGTCGGCGAACTGGTCCGCTGACCAGCCAATGTACGTCATACTGACTGCCGTGAGGTAGCCGGCGGCGTGGGCCACACCGATCGGCAGGTCGTCGTCGATGGTCAGAAGCTGGAAATCCGCGGCCCCCGCGGTGCCGATCACGATGAGGTGGTCGTCCGAAACACCGACCACGTCCTCGTCGAGGTACTGAATGACCCGCAGCGTCCCGAACGGGGCGGTGCTCGAGAAGGTCAGGGTCGTGAGGTAGAGCGTCGAGCCGGAAGCGATACTGCTGACCGCCGTCCACTCGATCGTCCCGTTGGCGCCGGCGAACGAGCCCGCCGAGGTCACCTGGTTGGGCCCGGTGAGCGCTGGAGCGCTGGTGACCGTCGTCTCACCGAGTCGCACGCCGCCGCCGTCGGCGCCGACGTCGACGTAATGAAAGTAGTCGAAGATGATCGAAGTCAGCCCGACGATGCCGCCCGGGGACCCGACCGGATCCAAATTGCCGACCACGGTCTCGCCCCCCGCCAGAACATCGACCTGCCACCGGCCGTCTCCCGCGATGCCGTTGTCGATCATGACGGCCCAAGCCCCGATACTCGGGGAAAGGACCAGGACAAGCGCGAGGATCAGCACGAACCACCGCAGGGCACGGGTCGGCGCTCGGCGTGCCTCGGGACAGTGGATGGTGAGACCCCCCTTTCCGGTCATCTCAGAGCTAGCCCCTTGGTGGCCTGGTCATGCACGCGAAAGGCCACGCCCTTCGCGACGCGGGCTTGGAACGAAGGCTCTGGGACGGCCCGGAGAGACTGTAAAACCCCCGGACTCCCGAGCCCTCTGGACCCGGGACTGAACCGGAGCTTCCCGTCAGGTTGTCTTACAACGCTACCCTTGACAGGAGCTCGTCATCTGCTACGTGATTGGCGGGAGGGCTGTCGGGCCGGGCAGCGCCCTGCCCGGCGGCCGGCTCCCGGATCCCCAACGCGCAAGGAGGTGATGGGTATGCTGGCGCTGGAACGCTATCTTCCGAGCACGCTGCGGGAGATGAATCGCAGCGTCGAGCGCCTCCTGTCGCGCGTGCTCGACGCCGACGGCGGGGCCTTCGCCTGGACGCCCGGCGTCGAGGCCTTCGCGCGTGACAAGGAGTACGTGATCCGCTGCGACGTCCCCGGCATCGACCCCAAGGACATCACCGTCAAGGTCGAGGGGCGGATGCTGACGATCACGGGTGAGCGGAAGGCGACCGACGCGGTCGAGGACCAGCGGTACTGGCTCCGCGGCATCACGTACGGCCGGTTCGAGCAGCGGGTCGCGCTGCCGGACGACGTGGACCCGGAGCAGGTGAAGGCGACCTATCGCCACGGCGTGCTGGAGGTCACGATCCCGCTCTCCGTGACGGCCCATTCGATCCCCATCGCCGTGGAGGCCCAGCCGGCCACCGAGAGCCGCTGAGCCTCGCCGGCGTTCGCGTCCGTCCGCCGCCGGGACCTCGGTCCCGCCCTCGTCCGGCGGCGGGCGGGAGCCCGGCTCAGCCGCCGGGCCCCCCGTGGGCCTGCCGGCCGCGGTACGGCGTGGGAATGTACTCCACCGCCGGCCGCGTCCGCGTCGGCTGCGGGAAGAGGCTCATGAACTGGTAGACCTCGTCCGGCATGTCGGTGCTCACCGGCAGGCCGAGCGCCTTGGCTTCCTCGCTCGTGATCGGGTAGTCGTGCGTCCACGTCCCGGTCGAGAGCTTGTCGGCCAGGGCCGCCGCCTGCTCGGCCGGCAGCCGCTCGCTCAGGAGGTCGTACACCGTCCGGTGGAGCTGGGCGATCGCCTTGCGCGAGATGTCGGCCAGGATCAGCGTCTGGTCGTCGACGTCCTGCGGCTTCTTCTGCTCGAGCACCGCCAGGACGGACGCGGCCGGGGACTGACCGACCTGGGGGTCGACCGGCCCCAGGACGGCGTTGACGTCCATGACGATCTCGTCGGCCGCCAGCGCGATGAGCGTGCCGCCGGACATCGCGTAGTGCGGGACGAACACGGTGACCTTGGCCCGGTGTCGCTTCAGGGCGTGAGCGATCTGGCCGGCGGCCAGGACGAGGCCGCCCGGCGTGTGCACGATCAGGTCGATGGGACAGTCGGGGTCGGTCAGCTTGACCGCCCGCAACACCTCCTCGGAGTCGTTCACGTCGATGTAGCGCATGATCGGAAAGCCGAGCAGGCTCATCGTCTCCTGCCGGTGCACGAGCGCGATGACCCGGCTGCCGCGCCGCCGCTCGAAGCGGTGCAGCACGCGCAGCCGGCTCGCCTCCAAGAGCTTCTGCCGGATGATGGGCTGCAGCGCGGTGACGATGAAGAAGAGCCAGAAGAGATCCGTGACACTCATGCCGTCCCCCTGCGGTTGATCGCGGCCGGTACCATCGGAGCATGACCGTGTGGACCATCGGTCACGGCACCCGGCCGGCCGACGAGCTCGTCCGCCTGCTCACCGCCCACGGCATCCGCCTCCTGGCCGACGTCCGGACGGTGCCCCGGTCGCGGCGCAACCCCCAGTTCAACCGGGAGACGCTGCCCGCGACGCTGGCCGCGGCCGACATCCGCTACGTACACCTGCCTCGGCTCGGCGGCCTGCGCCGGGCGCGGCCGCATTCCGTGAACACGGCCTGGCGGAACGCCTCGTTCCGCGGCTACGCCGACTACATGCAGACCGAGGACTTCGCAGCAGGGGTGGACGAGCTGCTGGGGCTGGCCGCCCACGCTCCGACCGCGATCATGTGCGCGGAGACGGTGCCCTGGCGCTGCCATCGTTCGCTGATCGGCGACGCCCTGCTCGTGCGCGGCGTCCAGGTCCGCCACCTCGGGGCCGGCGCCGCCATCGACTCCCACCGGCTGACGCCGTTCGCCCGGGTCGAGCACGGCCGTGTCACCTACCCGGCCGCCCAGCCCGAGCTCGGGGCCTGATCAGGGCCCGGCCAGCATGAGGACTTCCTCGGCCAGCGCCTGCGCGAACTTCGCCTTGCGCACGGCGTCACCGTGGTCGCGCTTGGTCCGGGCCTGCTCGTGGTGGGCGCGGGCCTCGGTCAGGTAGCGCCGGGCCTCCTCCAGCAGCGGGCGCGTGTCCGGCGTGGCCCGGGGCTCGGCCTTGCGCACCAGGTCCTCGGCCTGCTGGATGGCCACGGGACAGGTGAAGGCCGCCGCCGGCCCGGCCAGCGCGAGCAGGCCGACCGCGGCGGCGATCGCCAGGGCTCCGCGCATGGGCGCTCCTTTCGGAACCTGTCGCCGAGCGACTGGTCGGGGTGAGAGGATTCGAACCTCCGGCCCCCTGCTCCCAAAGCAGGTGCGCTACCGGGCTGCGCCACACCCCGAATCAACCGGCGTCGCGAGTATAGCACCCGGTCAGCAGGCGCCGAGCGGCACGCGCCGCCCGGCCGCGATGGCTGACCGCGGCCTTCTCGGCGGCGGTGAGCTCGGCGAACGTCCGGCCCAGCGGCGGATAGTAGAAGATCGGGTCGTAGCCGAACCCGCCGCGGCCCCGCGGCGCCTCGGCGATGCGGCCCTCGACGACCCCCTCCACCGCCGCTTCGCGGCCGCCCGGCTCCGCCAGTGCGATCACGCACCGGAAGCGCGCCGTCCGGCGGGCCTCCTCCACGCCCCGCAGGGCCTCCAGCAGCCGCGCGCAGCGACCGGCATCGTCCAGGTCCGGACCGCCCCAGCGCGCCGAGAGGACGCCCGGTGCGCCGCCCAGGGCGTCCACCTCGAGCCCGGAGTCGTCGGCCAGCCCCAGGGCCCCGGTGAGGCGCGCGGCCGCGCGGGCCTTGAGGAGTGCGTTGTCGCGGTAGGTTGCACCCGTCTCCTCGGGCAGGCGCGCGCCCGGCACGTCGGCCAGGCCGACCAGGCGGAACGGCACGCCCGCCAGCAGCGCGGCGAGCTCCCCGGCCTTCGCCCGATTCAGCGTGGCCAGGATCAGCGGCGGCTCAGAGCCGGAACGTCCGCTCGTGGCGGGCCTCCAGCGCGCGGCGCTGCAGGGCGACGAGCCGACCGGTGCCGACGGCGGCCAGCGCGAGCAAGGCATCGAGCTGGGCCCGCGTGAAGGCCACCCGCTCGGCCGTGCCCTGGACCTCTACGAACTGCCCGGCGCCCGTCATCACGACATTCATGTCGACCTCGGCCGCCGAGTCCTCGGCGTAGTTGAGGTCGAGCACGGGCTGGCCCTCGACGAGGCCGACGCTGACCGCCGCCACGCAGTCGCGGATGGCCGCCACGGGATCGGCTCCGGGGATGCGGGCGATGGCGTCGGCGACGGCCACGAAGGCGCCGGTGATGGCGGCGGTCCGGGTGCCGCCGTCGGCCTGGATCACGTCGCAGTCCACCAGCACCGTGCGCTCGCCGCCCAGGCGGCTGCGGTCGATGACGGCGCGCAGGGCGCGGCCGACCAGGCGCTGGATCTCCTGCGAGCGCCCGCTGGGGCCGCGCGTCTCGCGCGGCGTGCGGGTGGTGGTGGCGCGGGGCAGCATGGCGTACTCGGCGGTGATCCACCCGAGCCCCTGGCCCTTGAGGAACGGCGGGACCCGGTCCTCGACCGAGGCGGCGCAGATGACCTTGGTGGCGCCGAACTCGACCAGGACCGATCCTTCCGGGTGGAGCAGGTAGTCTCGGGTGATCCCGACGGGGCGGAGCTGGTCGGGGGCGCGCCCGTCGGGCCGGGGCATGGCTCAGCGCGGGCGCTCGGCGGCCGCCCGCACCCGCTGGTCCCAGTAGCGCTTGTACTCGGCCAGCCCGGCCAGGATGGCCCGCGCGATCTCCTCCCGGTAGCGCCCGTCCCGCAGCCGGCGCTCCTCCCGCGGGTTGGACACGAAGCCGATCTCGATGAGGATCGCCGGCATGGCGGCGCCGCCCAGCACGTAGAACCCCGCCTGCTTGACGCCGCGGTTGGGGATGCGCAGCGCGCGCGTCATGGAGTCCTGCACGATCTCGGCCAGGCGCGAGGACTCGTGCTGGAACTCGGACTGGGCCAGGTCCCAGAGGATGGCGCGCACCATGTCGGCCCGCCCCCGGCCGCCCTCGGCCGGCTTCTCGAGCTGCACGACGCTGTTCTCCAGCGCCGCCACCTGGCGCGCCTCGCTGTCGGTCGCCTCCGAGGACAGGAAGTACGTCTCCACGCCCTCGGAGGCGTTGTGGCGATGCGCGTTGGCGTGGATCGAGATGAAGAGGTCGGCCCGCTCGCGGTTGGCGAAGCTGGTCCGCTCGCGCAAGGGCACGAAGGTGTCGCCCTCGCGGGTGAGCAGCACCTTGACGCCGAGCTCGCGCTCGGCGAGCCGGGCCACGCGCCGGGTCACGTCGAGCACCAGGTCCTTCTCGGCCAGGCCGGTCGGGCCCACCGCGCCCGAGTCGTGGCCGCCGTGGCCGGCGTCGAGCACGATCACGCGCAGCGGGCCCGGCCGCTCGGCCGGCGTGCTGGGGCGCTGGAAGTCGAGCACCAGGCGGTGAGGGTCGGTGAGGCTGCTGACCCGCGGCTCCGCCGGCGCCCCGTCGAAGACCACCCGTAGGACGGCGTCGCTGCCTGCCCGCTCGACGCGCACCTCGTCGATGAAGCCGTCCTTGACGTCCTCGGTCCGCGGCTCGGCGGCCAGGCCGCTCACCCGGACGCGGACCTCCCGGGCGCCGAGCGGCTCCACCCGGTGGGTGACGGCCGCCGACGTCTCCAGCACCACCCGGGTAAAGGAGGGATAGGAGCGCAGGCGCAGCTCGTCCAGGGTGGCGCGGGTCGCCGCCTTCGGCAGCGCCGCCGGCGCCCCGGCCGTGGAGCCGGGAAGCACGCGGGCGACGAACGACTCCGGGACCAGCCAGACTCCGCGGTGCACGCGCACCGGGGCGTCGAGGATGACCGGCCGGCCGTCGACGATGACACGCGTCCAGTTCCGGGTGAACGTCACGGTATGGCGGGCGGTGGTGAGCCGCGCCCGGACGTCCTCCGGCTTGGCCTCGAGCCGGGCGCCGAGCGCGCGGGCGACATCGCTCAACTCGACATAGGCCCGCCCCTCGTGGACCCGGGTGGGGAGATCGGCCGCCACCGCGGGGGGAGCGCCCAGCACGGTGGCGGTCCAGGCCACCAGGGCCAGGATGAGCGCGGCGGGAAGGGTCGGTCGCATGCGCGGCGACATTCTAGCAACGGGTCGCCGCCGACCCGACAGGTTTGCCCGACGGGACCGGCCCGCTCAGCTGTTCGACAGCGTCCGGCCTCGGCCGGGACCTGTACCGGCGGCTCGTTCAGTCCCCGGCGCCGGCCGGCTCAGCCGACTCCCAGCTAGCCGGTCACCGCGCCCTGCGAGGCCGACGAGACCAGCCGCGCGTACTTGGCCAGCACGCCAGAGGCGTACCGGGGCCGGGGCGGCTTCACGCTCCTGAGCCGCTTCCTGAGCTCGGCCGCCGACAGCTCGACGTCGAGGCGGCGCTTCTTCACATCGAGCACGATGGTGTCGCCGTCCCGGACGGCGGCGATGGGGCCACCCTCGGCGGCTTCCGGGGCGACGTGGGCCACCATGAACCCGTGAGTGGCGCCGGAGAACCGGCCGTCGGTCACCAGCGCGACCGATCCCCCCAGCCCGGCCCCCTGTAGGGCGGCCGTCACGTGCAGCATCTCCCGCATCCCGGGCCCGCCCTTGGGGCCTTCGTAGCGGATGACGACGAAGTCGCCGGCCTTGATCTTGCCGCCCTTGACCGCGAGGAAGGCGTCCTCCTCGCGGTCGAAGACCCGGGCCCGGCCGCGGAACACCGCCTGCTCGTGGCCGGCCAGCTTGGCCACGCACCCCTCGGGCGCCAGGTTGCCCCGCAGGATGGCGAGCCCGCCGTGGTGCGCGATCGGGTTCGACAGAGGCCGGATCACGGTCTGGCCGGGGGTCTCCCGAGCCGCCCGCGCCTCCTCGCCGATCGTGCGGCCGGTGACCGTCATTTCGTCCGGGTACAGGAGCCTGGCCTCCAGCAGCCGCCGGGCCACGACGCCCATACCACCGGCCTGGTACATCTCGGGGGCGGTGTAGCGGCCCCACGGCTTCATGTCGGCCAGGAGCGGCGTCCGGCGCGAGATGCGGTCGAACTCGTCGATCCCGAGCTTGACGCCGGCTTCGTGGGCGACGGCCAGCAGGTGGAGCACGGCGTTGGTCGAGCCGCCCGTCGCCATGACGCCGGCGATCGCGTTGTGGAGCGCCTTGCGGGTGATGATCCGGCGCGGCAGCAACCCGGCCCGCAGGACCTCCATCACCCGGCGGCCGGTCTCGTAGGCCACCTCGGCCTTCCGCGGGTCGGCGGCCGGCACGCCGTTCCAGCCCATCGGCGACACCCCGAGCATCTCGAACGCCGTCGCCATCGTGTTGGCGGTGAACTGCCCCCCGCAGGCCCCGGCCCCGGGACAGGCCCGGTTCTCGATCTCCCGGAGCTCCCGGTCGTCGATGCGGCCGGCGTTGTAGGCGCCGATGGCCTCGAAGACGTCCTGGATGGTCAGGCGGCGACCCTGGTACTCGCCGTACGCGATCGAGCCGCCGTAAAGCAGCATGCTGGGGACGTTGAGGCGCGCCATCGCCATGACCATCGCCGGAATGGTCTTGTCGCACCCCGCGATCCCGACGAAGGCGTCCAGCAGGTGGCCCCGCACGACCAGCTCGACCGAGTCGGCGATGATCTCGCGGCTCACCAGCGAGGCCTTCATGCCCTCGGTGCCCATGGCGATACCGTCGGTCACGGAGATCGTGTTGAACTCGATCGGCGTGCCGCCGGCGTCGCGGATCCCGCGCTTGGCCTCCTCGGCCAGCTTCCGGTGGTTCCAGTTGCAGGGCGTGACCTCGATCCAGCAGTGCGCCACGCCCACCAGCGGCTTGGCCAGGTCGTCGTCGGTGAAGCCGATGGCCTTGAAGAAGGCTCGGGCGCCGGCGCGGTCGGCGCCGTCGAGCAGGACACGGCTGCGATGGCGGGGGTCGAACGACATGGATGCCTCCACACGGTGATGTGGCCGGACCTCACGGTCCCCGGCCCAGCGCTCGGCGAAGGGATTATAGCCCCATGATCCCTGGCACGGCGTCGTCGAGGTTGAAGCCCGGTCCGCATTGCGAAAGAGCGCTGAGTCGATCGCAGGGGACGATCAGCAGATAGCTGCCAGCCGCCCCGCGGCGACCGCGACGCGGAAAGGTCTCGGCTGATGTGGCACCCACGGCCCTGGTCGACGCCCATCCGCCGGAGACGTGAGCAGGACGCCGACCGCCACCGGCAGGACCACATAGGCGCCGGCGGAGATCAGCAGACCGGTGGACGCCCGGAACCACACCCGGGGCGTCAGTGGGCGGCTGACGACCACGTATCCCAGCAACGCGATGGCCACGACCCAGAGCAGGACTCCGAGCAGGCCCCGACCAGCAGCACCCCGAAGAGGCTCGTGATGACAGCGGCGCCGGTCATGTGCGCCCCAGACGGGCGAAACCGATCAGCCGTCCGCCACGTCGGACACGGGCTCCGGACACGCGGCGGCCGGGCATCCGAACACGTCGGCGCCGCCCACGGGATCCACGGGCGCGCGGGCGGTCACCCGCGCCGGTTCGGCGCCGAGCGCAGCGGCCTCGGCGTCCACCCACGCGCTCAGCAGCGCGGCAGCCGCCGCGTAGTAGGCGAGCGGCGTCGTCCGGACCAGCGTCTCCGCGAAGGCCCCCGCCCATCGGCCGAGGTGGTCGCGGAGGAAGGCCCGCTGTGCCTCGCGCACGATCGACGCCGCGTCCGTCAGGCCCTCGGCGAGGGCCCAGGCCTCCTTGATCGCCAGCGCGCTCATGAACTCCGCCTCGGCCACCAGATGGTCCTCGCTGTCGGGCTCGGCCCCCGAAGCCTCCAGCCCGAAGGCGCGGTAGAAGCCGGCCACGTCGGCCAGCAGGGCCGGACGGTCGGCCGGGTGCGGCCCGTCGCCCCACGC